>NZ_JAKMRT010000008.1:0-83472 GCF_025772225.1 Campylobacter sp. IFREMER_LSEM_CL1097
GAGTTAAATTTTAGTAAAACACAAAACAAGTAATACTATAACTTTAACCAAGTAATTCCATAGCATCTTTGTATACACTAACTAGCGAAGCTAAAGTAACAAAAGCACCGATAATTAATTTTTTCTTTTATTCTCTTTTATTTTTTCCTTTTTATATCCTTCTTAATTTTGCTCAATATGCAAAATATCAACAAGATTTTCTATTTGAATTTTTAATTCTTGATGTTGCTCTAAAATATTATAATAATGAAATATAATTTTCCATATTGTGTGTTTTTGTTGGTAGTTATAATGTATTGGGTTGCTAAAAAAATATTTCAAATTAAAAACATAAAAATCTTTTTTAATATCAATAACATCATGGTAGTTTTCTTTATCTATAATACTTGAAGTCAAATTCAAATAATACTCGATTTTCTCACGATAAGCCAAAGAAAGTGCAAACATAGTCATTGTATCTTTAAATTTACTTTCACAATTGTTAAATTTAGCCTGAAACAAAAAGCCTTTTTCTGAAAACACAACTTTAATATCTGGATTATCATAACAATTTGATTTATCTATTTTTAATGTAAAACTACCTCTTAATAGTTGCGATATTTTACCATCATTCATATTTTCATCAGTATAAGCAACTATATAATCTATCACACTTTTTTTAAATTGACAATACTCTTGACCTACGAAAACTCCATCTTTTATACATATAATACATATATCAAAAATTTTATATATTAGTATTGTACCTTTGGCATAATTTTGGTCTTCTATATTGGTATAAATTTCTAAATTTTGCGCCAAAAAGATATGAAAAAATCCTTTAGCCTTGTATCTTTTTTAAATTTATCCTTGCAAAAATTTTCGATAATTTTAACTTGATATATATTTACCATGATATCTTCCTAATATTTGCAATATATTTTAATTTAAAATATTATTATTGTGCAACTAAAAATAAATTATATATAGGTTTTCATATTTGAGTAAAATCTAAATTAGTGGTGCGGATGAAAGGACTTGAACCTTCACGCATTGCTGCACCAGATCCTAAGTCTGGCGTGTCTGCCAATTTCACCACATCCGCAAAAGTGGTACGCTCAAGAGGATTCGAACCTCTGACCTACGGCTTAGAAGGCCGTTGCTCTATCCAGCTGAGCTATGAGCGCAAAAAAATAAAAGTAACAATAGGCTTATGGTGCGCCCGATAGGAATCGAACCCATAACCTACAGATCCGAAGTCTGTCGCTCTATCCAGTTGAGCTACGAGCGCTGATGGGGTGAGTGATGGGAATCGAACCCACGACCCTCAGGACCACAATCTGATGCTCTAACCGACTGAGCTACACTCACCATTTATAAAAATGGTCGGGGTGAAAGGATTCGAACCTTCGGCCCCTTGGTCCCAAACCAAGTGCGCTAACCAGACTGCGCTACACCCCGATGTATAAAAATAAAGCGTTATTTTACATAAAAAAATATTAAAAGTCAAGATAAACAAGAATATTTAGCATAAAAAATGCTAAATATTTTAAGAATTATTTGTTTGTTTTTTTTGTGAAATAATGTTTAAAATTTCAACTACCAAAGAAAAGGCCATAGCTACATAAATATAGGCCTTATCTATATGAATATCAAAACTTTCACATACTAAAACAAAACCTATCATTACTAAAAATGCCAAAGCTAAAATTTTAATGCTTGGATATTTTTCTACAAAATCTGCAATTGGCTTAGAAGCAAAAAGCATTACTAATACTGCAATAATAACAGCAATAATCATAATCTCTATATCTTGAGCAATACCCACAGCAGTAATAACACTATCTAGAGAAAATACTATATCTATCACAGCTATTTCAGCAACTACAATCCAAAGTTTATTGCTGATTTTTATATTACTTTGACTTTCCTCTTGATGTGTTATACTTTCTTTGATTTCTTTGATAGATTTAACTATCAAAAACAAACCTCCAAGCAAAAGCACCAAATCCCTACCTGAAATTTCATTGCCTAATATACTAAATAAAGGTGTAACAAGTTTCATAACCCAAAACAAAGACAATAACAATAAAATTCTAGTAATCATCGCAAAAGCAAGGCCTAAAACTCTACCCTTATCTCTATGTTCTGGTGGTAATTTAGAAACCAAAATAGCCAAGAAAATGATATTATCAATCCCTAGCACAATCTCTAAAGCTGTAAGCGTAAGCAACACTACCCACGCATCCACACTAAAAATCCACTCAAACATTTAACTTCCTTAAAATAAAAAGCGTAATTATAATGATAAAAAATTAATCATTTTCAAAAATTTCAACAATAGTTGCAGGTAAAATTTCATACTCTAATTTATGAATTTTATCTTCAAATTCTTCAAAACTTAGTTTAGCTTTTTCAAACGCCTTTTGAGCAATGATTTTACCACCATCAAGCTCTTCATTAACCCAATGCACGCTAACACCCGCAACTTTCATATCGCTCTCATAACTTTCTTTGATAGCATGAGCACCTTTAAATAAAGGAAGCAAAGAAGGATGAAGATTAATAGCTTTTATATTTTGAGTGAAAATAGGACTTAAAATTCGCATAAATCCTGCTAAGATGGTCAGATCTGCTTGACTTTCTTTTATAATTTTTACTAATTCTGCATCAAATTCTTCTCTTGAAGTAAATTTTTCATGCTCTATAATTTGAGTATTAAGGTTATATTTTAAAGCTCTTTGTATACCATAAGCTTCTTTTTTATTGCACACGCATAAAACCACTTCAAAGGTATTTTTACCAAAAGTTTTTTTATGTAATTTTGCTAAAATATTTTCCAAATTACTTCCATTACCACTAAATAAAATTGCTAATTTTATAAGCATTTTAACCCCTTTATCAATTTTAAAGCATCAAAACTAATTTTGTTTTTCTTATAATTTTTAGCTACTAAAGCATGAGCTAATACTGCATTTTTAGCAGCCTCTAAAGCATTAAATTTAGATCCAAGCAAAGCTGCTATCATACCACTTAGCACATCCCCGCTTCCACCTTTTGCTAAAGCTTCATTGCCACAATTTACTATAAAAAATTTTTCTTTTTGAGCAATAATAGGATTAGCTCCTTTTAATACCAAAACACATTGAAATTTAGAACTAAACTTTCTTGCATAAAAAAAGCGTTTGTTTTGAATTTCTTCTACGCTTATATCCTCATTAAAACAAAGTTTTAAAAGCATACAAAATTCTTTAGGATGAGGGGTTAAAACAACATCTTCTCTAGCAAGATATGAAAGTAAATTTTCACTTTGAAAGCAATTTGCGTCTAAGACTAAAGGAATGTTTTTTAATCTTTCATCTTTTAAAATACTTAAATCATCAAGTCCCATACCTATAGCAGCTGCATTTATTTTGCTTTCAATATCATCTTTTAGCATAATCAAAGGTGAAAAACTTTCTTTAGCCACTAAAGATACAAGTCCTGCTCCAAATTCTAAAGCACCAAGTCCTGCTAGAGTACCTGCACTTTTATTTGCAAAAATATAAATATGGCCAAAATCGCCTTTATTTGAGTTAATCTTTTTTGTAATAAGTTTTAAATCTTTTTTTTCTAGTAAAAAACTTGAAGTATTTTGCATATAAGGTTTTAAACCCAAATTTGCAATTTTAATTTTACCCACAAATTCTTTTGCAAAATCTTCTAATAAAATTTCTTTAATCACTCCCATGCAAAGAGTGTAATCAGCCTTAAAACATAGCTCTTGTCCAAGCCCGCTAGGAACATCACAAGCTATTTTTAAAGCCTTACTTTTAGCAATTTTTTTAAAAATTCTTTGTAAATTTTCATCTAAAGCTTTATTTAAACCACTCCCAAAAATACAATCAACAATGATGTCAAAATCTTTAATTTTAGGTTCTTTTTTTAAAAATTTAAAACCTATATTTTTTAAAATTTGCTCTTGCTTGATAAACATTGTATTTTTTTTATATGGCATAACAAAAGCAAAAGCTTTTTTTAAATGCCTTATAGCCACAAGTCCATCAGCTCCATTTCCACCAGCACCAAGCAAAAATAAAATTTTAGCATTTTTTATGTTTTTACTTTTTTTCTTAATCAAATTTGCAAGCTCTATGCCTGCATTTTCCATCATTAAAAACTCATCCAAACCTTTTTCAATAAGCTTTTTTTCATAAGAAATATTATCTTTAAATACTGCTTTCATCGCTCATCTCACATTTTATAAATTTTTGAGTTTTAGCGCCTAGCTCTTTAAGCTTTATCACTCTTGAAGCGATATTTCCACTTCCATGAGTAAGCTTTGTTTGCATATTATCTACATTTGAATTTAATCTTTTAACATTTTCTTTGATTTTTTCAAAATCATCCAAAACGCCTGCAAATTTATCATGAAATTTACCCAGTTCATCAAAAGCTTTTAAGATATTTTCATTGCTTTGTATATTTTTCCATGAAATATTTATAGTATTTAATGCCATAAAAAGAGTGTTTGGTGTAGTTAAATAAACCTTTTTTTTATAAGCGTATTGATAAATTTCAAGATCTACATTTAAAATCAAATCTAGAATATTTTGATAAGGTATAAAAAGCAAAACAAACTCATAAGTGTGTTTATCATACTGCATATAAGGCTTTTTAGCTAACTCATCAATCCTTGATTTTAGATTATAAGCCAAATCAAGACAGGCATTTTTACTAATATCTTCAAAACTAAAATCACTTGGTAGAGAAAATTTTGCATCTATAACTATACTTTTTTGTTTATCTAAAAACACAACCGCATCAGGAATGTAAGTTTTACCCTCATCTTGAAATCTCTCTTGCAATTTATACTGCACACCCTCTACTAAACCACTATTTTCTAAAACTGATTTTAGTTGTAATTCTGCAAAATTACCACGAATTTTTTTATCTCCTTTTAAAATTTTAGCTAGCTTATCTGCATTTTCTCCCATATTTTGACTAAATTTAAACATATGATCAATTTGTGTTTTAATGCTAACTTCATTTTGACTGAGTTTTTCACTATATTCTTTAACACTTTTTTTCACAGGCAAGAAAATTTCTTCTAAGATTTTTTTTGTATCTTCATTGAGCATAAGTTTGTTTTGATTTAAAATACTAGCATTTTGTTTTTGGAAATTTTGCTCTAGCTCTTGTTTTAATCCCGCCAAACTTTGTTTATATTTTTCTTCTAATTTTATTAAGGTTTGAGTGTATTCTTCTTTTAAATTTGCACGCTCTTTTAAATGCATATTTAAAAGTTCTTGTTGAGTTTGTTCTTTTTGTGCTAATTTTGCCTCTAAAGCTTCATTTTTAGATAAATACGATATTTTTTCATCTAAAAGTTTGGAATTTTTTTCCATAAGTGCAGTTTTTTCAAACTCTAAATTAGAAAGTTGATTTTGCAAAGTCATATTGTTTTGATTTAAAAATTCTAACTTTACTTTTTCTTTCTGACTTTTAAATACCACCCATACAAAAGCTAAAATTACAACAGCCAAAAAAGCTATTAAGATATTTTCCATTTTTAAGCCTTTGCTTTTTCAAGGAAATAAATATTTTTCTCATTTGCTTCTTTAAATTGTTTCATCTTTGGTAAAAGTTCTTTCATCAAAGCTTTGAAATTTTTAAAGCCGAAATTTTGTGGAATAAAATTTGCATGTTTTCTGTTCATATTGGTACGAATTTGAGCATATTCTGCGCGACCTTTTTCTTCTATCAAAGCCTCTGCGATATTGATTAAATCTTTGATATATTCTTTTTCAATTATGACTTTTGTTTTTGATTTATCTTGATCTAAATAAAAGAATTCACTAAAGGAATTCACATAAGATTTTACAGCTTGCTTTAAACCCATGCCTATAACTTGTTTTTTATTTTCTTTTAGCTTCTGTATCAAACTAGTATAATCACTATCGCTTGATACAATAACAAAAATATCAATATCTTTTTCATAAAAAACACTCATAATATCAGTAATTAAATACATATCACTTGAATTTTTATTAGCTAAAAAATTAAATTGTTGCATAGCAATGATAGAATATTGTGCGATTTGTTCTTTCCAATTTTGTATATTTTTTTGAGTCCAATCTCCATAAATTCGCTTTATAACAATTTCTCCATAATCAGAAGCAATACCAAAAATCGATTTTGCGTATTTTGAAGGAATATTTTCCGCATCTATAAAAATTGCTATGCTTTTATTTTCCATTTTTGCTCCTAAATATTTCTCATTCTAAAACTTAATGCTTTTAAAATATGAGTTTTTAAAATCAACTCACTTTGCTCTAAATCTGCAATGGTTCTTGCTACTTTTATAGTTTTATTCACCCCTCTTTGAGAAAGATTATATGAATTTATAGCCTTTTGCAAAATTTCATTAGCAGAAGACTCTAAAATACAAAATTGTTTCATCTGCTCATCATTTAATTTAGCATTAAACTCTTCTTGCTGTCTTTGTTTTTGAAATAAAAATCCTTTAAATACCATCTCGCTCATTTGCTCTGATGTTAAACTCATTTTATCCTTATGTGAAATTTCATCCATAGCCACATAAAGATCAATCCTATCTAAAATTGGAGATGAAATTTTGTTTTTATATTTTTTTATTTCTATTTCTTGACAACGACAATTTTGATTTTTAGAAAATAAATTTCCACAAGGACAAGGATTTTGCGCACAAGCAAATAAAAATTTAGTTTCATAAATCACTTTGGTATTAACTCTTGAAATAAGAATTTTAAAATCCTCCAATGGCTCTCTTAAACTTTCTATGATTTGTTTTGAAAAATGGGGAAACTCATCAAAAAACAAAACTCCTCCATTTGCAAGTGCTATTTCTCCTATCTTGGCATTTTTAGTTCCTCCACCAAAAATACTAGCCCTAGTACTTGTATGATGAGGACTTCTAAAAACCCTACTAGCGCTAAAATCATCATCTAAAGAATTTAATGACTTATAAGCGTTTTGAGCTAAAATTTCTTTCAAGCTTTGCGGTGGCATGATAAAAGGAAGTCTTTTAGCACACATACTTTTACCGCTACCTGGACTACCTTCAAATAAAATATTATGCATTCCTAAAGCTGCTATTATACAAGCAAATTTAGCATTTTCTTGGCCTTTAACTTCCTTAAAATCATAAGGAAAGCTAGTGTTTTTTATATATTTTTCCCCATTAAATTTTATAGCATTTTCAAATAAAGGATGAGCATTGCATATATGATAATTCTCATATTTTTTTTCTTTAAAAAAATCTACAGCCTGGGCTAAATTTTCTAAAGCATAAATTGTTAAATTAGGTATCATTGAAGCTTTTTGTGCTATGGCTTTTGGTACTACTACTTTAGCATTTTGTATTTTTGTACTTAAAAAAAGCAAGATAGAAAATAAACTAGCAGTGCTTTTTATACTCCCATCTAATCCAAGTTCTCCAAAAACAAAAAAATCATCTAAAATTTCTTTTTGAAATAAAATCAAAATTGCAATAGCTAAGTCAAAATGAGAACCATTTTTAGGAATATCCGAAGGACTTAAGTTGATAGTAATTTTTTGTGCCGGAAAGCTAAAATTCTGACTTAACAAAGTTGCTTTAATTCTTTCAGTGCTTTCTTTGATGGTAGAGTTTGCAAGACCCACTATGCTAAAGCCTGGCAAGCCTCTTGTGAAAGTTGATTCTACATCGATGATATCAAGTTCTGTAGAAAAACTTGCACATTTTAGCTTTTTCATTTATTCTTTTTGGATTTTTTCTTAAAGTCTTTATCAAATTTTTGACGCTTTAAAAAAGAAAGTTTTTCTATAAATAAATGTCCATCAAGATGATCAACTTCATGTTGGATAGCTACTGCTAAAAACTCATGTGCTTGCAAACTTTGTGGTTTGCCAAATCTATCTTGATAATCAAGTTGTATATTTTTATAACGCATTACATCTTCATAAAAGCCTGGTATGCTTAAACAACCCTCATTACAAGAAATTCTTTCATCATCTAAAGGTGTTATAATGGGATTGATGATTTCTAAAAGAGTTTGTTTGTCTTCTTTTTGCTCACCTTCTTCATCACCAATATCTACAAGTAAAGCTCTAATTGGCACATCAACTTGGATAGCTGCCAAACCTACACCTTTATTAGCTATCATTGTTTCATACATATCATCTAAAAGTATATGTAAATCTTTATCAAAATTTTCTACTTTTTTTGATTCTAAAAATAATCTTGGATTAGGATAGGTAATTATCTTTCTTATCATTTTTCTTTTTCCACTATTACAAAAGGTTCTAAATTTTTTCCCGAGTCTTTTAAAGCTTCAATGCATTTTTCTATTAATTCTTCACCTTTGCTGTCACTATTAACTGCACTAATAGCAACCTCCACATCTGCTTCTATTTCTTTATCTGCTAAGAAAAAATTTGAATTTTCTAAGGATTCTAAAATTTTATTACATATTTCTTGTGCTTTTTCTAAATTAGTATGAGAGATCATTATAGCAAAAATATTATTTCCACAATGTGCTACTATATCACTTGAAGAAACATTTTTACTAAAAATTTTACAAACACTTTTTAAAAAGGCATTTTTCTCTTTTTGAGTATAAGTTTGCTCTAAAATTTCCTCTTTTACTCTAAAGAATATCAAAGAAGTATAATAATTATATTTAGCATTACTCTCTATGCTTTTTTCCAAATTTTCTAAAAAATATTTTTTATTAAAAACTCCAAATTTAGAGTCAAAATCACTCTGCTCTTCTATATGTTTATAAGTCTGTCTAACCTCATCAAAATTTTCTTTAATCTCATCTGAATACTTATCTAAAATGCTAGAAAATCTTGAAAGGTCTGTTTCAAGGGCATGGATTACATTAGAAACAGCTAAATTTCCTGTACTAATAGCAAGTTCTGAATTACGCCTTTTTAGCATATCTTTAACTGTTTCAAGATGCCTATAAATCATGGCAATATATTGCAATAATGCCGAAGTAGAATTAAAACTTTTCTTTATTTCTTGTTCTATATTTGCACGCTTAAGACCATCATCATTTTGCTCAAATTCCATAATCTCACCAACTTTTTTCTTAAAAGCTCCTGGACGCTCTTCAAGCATTTTTTGAAAATAAACCCCATAATTAGTAGGAGTTGGAGGCACATTATCTTTTACAAGTTCAGTTAAAATAGATTTCGCAAATTTCTCAAATTCGCCTCCACTAATTTTTTGAATTTTTGGAGCTTCTTTGGCTGGAGTTGGATCGCTATTTAAATTTAAATCAGCAAATAAATCATCATCTAGCATTGCTTTGTTTCCTTATTTAAAACTTTTTTCCAAAACCTTATCGATTAAGCCATATTCCTTAGCCTCTATAGCACTCATAAAAAAATCTCTATCGGTATCTTTTTCTATTTTAGAAAGTTTTTGCTTAGTATTTTTTGCCAAAATATCATTTAAAATCGCTTTTAATCTTAGAATTTCTTTTGCCTGAATTTCTATATCTGTTGCTTGTCCTCTTGCACCACCTAGTGGTTGGTGGATCATAATTCTTGAATTTGGCAGAGCAAATCTTTTCCCTGGAGCACCACAACTAAGCAAAAATGCACCCATAGAAGCAGCTTGACCAATACAAATAGTACTTACATCAGCTTTAATATAATTCATCGTATCATAAATACTAAATCCACTTGTCACAACCCCACCTGGTGAGTTAATATAAAGATAAATATCCTTTTGAGGATCTTCAGCTTCTAAAAACAAAAGCTGTGCCACGATAGAAGCAGCAAGATCATCATTGATCTCACCACTTAGCATGATAATCCTATCTTTTAAAAGTCTTGAGTATATATCATAACTTCTTTCGCCTCTGCTTGTTTTTTCAACTACATAGGGTATATATGAACTCATTATTTTTCACTTTCTTTTTCGGTTTTCTTTTTATCATTTTTTTTAAAAATATCAGCAAAAAGTTTTTCTTCAATTAAAGACATTTTAATAGCAGGTAATGCACCTTGCTTTTTATAATTATCTAAATGTTCTTGTGGGTTAAAACCATATCTATAAGCTTCAAAATAAATTGCTTGGATTAATTCTTGATCGCTTACTGTAACATTTCTAAGTTTTGCTAGCTCGTCTATAATGAAAGTTAATTTTACGCTTTTTTGCGCATCTTCTTTGAAACTCTCTCTTTTTTCTTTATATTTAGCCTCATCTTTAAATTCTTTTAATTCCTCTTCGCTTAAAGTTCTTAAAGAGCTTCTAAATTGCATATCTGTTTCTTGCTCTACTATATTTCTTGGTAAAACAAAGTCAAACTTAGCTACTAAAGCTTCTGCAAATTGATTTTTAAGCTCATCATTAATAAGTTTAAAGATTTTTTCATTTTTTAGTTGTTCTTTTAATTTTGCGTCTAATTTTTCAACACTTGGCTCTTTTTCTTCAGGAAGTAAGTTTTTTAAAAGCTCTTCATTTAATTCAGGTAATTTAAGTTCTTGAATTTCATGAATTTTTACTTTAAATACCGCATCTTTTCCTGCTAAATGTGCTGCACCATATTCTTTTGGAAAAGTTACATTAATATCTTTTTCCTCGCCTGCCTTTAAACCAATCATACCTTCTTCAAATCCTGGTATAAATTGTTTTGAGCCAATCTCTAAAACATAATTTTGAGCTTTTCCACCATCAAAAGCTTTACCATCAACAAAACCTTCAAAATCAAATTTAGCAAAATCGCCTTCTTTTAAAGCTCTTGCCTCTTTAATCGCTTCAGGAGTAGCAAATCTTTTTAATAATTCTTCTTTTTTTGCATCAATTTCTTTTTGAGTTACTTTTGGTGTATTATAAGTTGGAATTAGTTCTTCATATCCATCTAATTTTACTTCTGGCTTAAAAGATAATACCATTTGAGCTTCAATATCGCCATCTTTTCTATCAAATTTTTCAAAATATGGCTCACCTACTAAATCTTTAACCTCTTTTTTAACTTCTTTTAAAGCACCATCTACAGCATTTCTTAAAAGATCTTGCTCCGCATCTCTTGTAAGCTCTTTTTCATATCTTTTAAGTATAGCAGCAACAGGAACTTTTCCTACTCTAAAACCATCCATTTTCATAGTTTTAGACGCTTTTTTAGCTAATTTTTCAACTTCTGCTTTAATAGCTCCTTGAGCAATTTTCACAGTAGCATTTGCATTTGCAAAATCAATTAGTTTTGCTGTAACTTCCATAATATTTTCCCTTTTTAAATAAAATTTCTTGATAATATACCAAAATTTTCCTTATCACTTTATATAAAAATAAAAATATGTTAAAATTTTAATTTTTGATGGAGAAAAAATGCAAGAAAAATTTGAACAATCAGTAAAAAATATGTTAGAAATTATCGGGGAAAATCCGCAAAGAGAAGGACTTTTAAAAACCCCTACAAGAGTTTTTAAAGCTTTTGAATTTTTAAATAGTGGTTATAAACAAGATCCAAAACAAATACTAAATGATGCCTTATTTGAAAGCTCAAACAATGAAATGGTTTTAGTAAGAGATATAGAATTTTATAGTCTTTGTGAACATCATCTTTTACCTTTTTTTGGGCGCGTACATGTTGCATATATACCGGATAAAAAAGTCGTAGGTCTTAGTAAAATTCCACGCCTTGTGGAAGTTTTTGCAAGACGCTTGCAAATTCAAGAACAACTCACAGAACAAATCGCAGAATCTTTAATGGAACATGTAGGTGCAAAAGGTGTTGGAGTAGTTATTGAAGCAAGACACATGTGTGTTGAAATGCGTGGGGTGCAAAAAGCAAATTCTACTACTAGCACTTCAGCACTAAGAGGTAGCTTTTTAAAAAGTGAAAAAACAAGAAAAGAATTTTTCACTTTAATTAACTCGGCAAAACAGGTTAGATTTTAATGGGTTTAGAAAAACTTCGTAGTAAAATTGCTTCACAAAATCTTGCTAGTGTTTTTGGTCAGATTACTAAAATTTCAAGTACTAGTATAGAAATAAATGGCTTAAAAACTAGCATAGGTGATATCATTAAAATAGTTTCTAGTGAAGATGAGAGTAAAGAAGCTATGGCTATGGTGGTAGAAGTAGATGAAAATTTAAGCTATTTGAGTCCTTTTGGTTTTGTGGAAGGTTTTAAAATAGGCGATCGTGCTTTTATTAACGATGCAGGTATGCAAATAGGAGTTAGTGATGAACTTTTAGGAAGAGTAGTCGATCCTTTTATGCGACCAAAAGATGGTAAAGGACCTATTGAGGCAAGTAAATTTATGCCTATTATGCGAGCACCTATTGATGCAATGAAGCGAGGTTTGATAGAAGAAGTTTTTCCAGTAGGTGTTAAAACAATAGATGCACTTTTAACTTGCGGGGTAGGACAAAAGCTTGGGATTTTTGCAGGAAGTGGGGTTGGTAAATCAACTCTTATGGGTATGATAGTGAAAAATTCCAAAGCTCCTATTAAAGTTATAGCTTTAATAGGAGAGCGCGGTAGAGAAATTCCTGAATTTATACAAAAAAATCTTGGTGGTAAACTTGATGATACTGTCATCATCGTTGCAACAAGTGATGATAGCGCGCTGATGAGAAAATACGGAGCATTTTGTGCTATGAGTGTGGCTGAATATTTTAAAGAACAAGGTAAAGATGTGTTATTTATCATGGATAGCGTAACGCGTTTTGCTATGGCTCAAAGAGAAATAGGTCTTGCCCTAGGTGAACCACCTACAACAAAAGGTTATCCGCCAAGCGTTTTAAGTCTTTTACCTCAGCTTATGGAAAGAACAGGAAAGGAAGAAGGTAAAGGCACCATAACAGCTTTTTTTACCGTGTTGGTTGATGGGGATGATATGAGTGATCCAATAGCTGATCAAAGCAGATCTATCCTAGATGGGCATATAGTGCTTAGTCGCGAACTCACTGACTTTGGAATTTATCCACCTATAAATATACAAAATTCAGCCTCAAGGGTTATGGGGGATATTATCAGTGATGAACATAAGCTAGCTGCTAGAAAATTTAAGCGTTTAAATTCTTTGCTTAAAGAAAATGAAGTGCTATTGCGTATTGGTGCTTATCAAAAAGGCACCGATAAAGAACTCGATCAAGCTATTGCTAAAAAAGATTTTATGCAGCAATTTTTAAGTCAAAATCCTGAAGAAAGTTTTGAATTTGAAGATACGATTAATATGCTTAAGATGATTGATACATAATAGTTGGAATATTTTTTGCTTTTTTTGATAAAAAAGTCATGAAAAAAGGATAGATCATGTCAAATATAGCATTTTTAGATCATCAACAAAGCTTAGGTTTAAAATATACCGATATTTGTCAAAATATTTTTGAAAGAGAAATTTTTACACATATGTTTTTAGAATGCATAAGTTTTGTTTTACTAGAAGATAAAGCAAAATTAAAATATTTAAAAATTATCGCTTCAAAAGAAGATTTTATAATCGAATTTAAAATCAATAATCAAAAAAAATCTTTTATTATTAATAATAAAAAAGTTCTAAATGAAGAATTCAGTGCAAAAAGAATGACTCAAGATGAATATGAAAGAGAAGTGGCGAGAATTTATCAAATCGAAAGATATTTAAAAGCCCAAAATAATCTTCAAAATTTTTCTAATGAAATTAGCACTACAATGAAAAATCTTTTTAAAGATATGGATGAATTTAAAAATTATATCGATATGCTTGAAGCAAAAGAAAACACCCACAATCATTACTTATCAAAAATTTATAATATAGCTTAATATTTACCAAACTTTGCCGATAATACCTTTGATCCAAACAAAAGGAGTATGTTATGGGCGAAGTTACAAACAATCAAGCAAACTTAATGCTTAACATTGCAACTACTATGATGAAAAAAACCATAGAAGTTAATGAAAATGCAGTAATGCAAGTACTTGAAGGCGTAAATGCAAACCCTGCTCCAACTACTACTCCTACTGCTAGTTCAGGATTACTTGACATTTACGCTTAAAATTTTTCTCTTCAATTCAAAAATTTTGGCATAGCTTTTGCTTTTTAAAAGTTAAGCAATATTTTTGAAGAGAAGAGTTATGTTTGTAAATTCTAATGTTAATCCGTATCAGAATTTTGCAAATTATCCTTTTGCAAAAACTGGACACATAGAAGAAAAAAAAGAAAATACTAATATTAAAAGTGATTTACTTGATATCAATGGTTCTAATTTAGACTATAAAATTACTTATGCAAGTGAATTTGGTTTTAGAATCAATGAGCAAGGTTTTTTTGAAAAAGATCTTAATAAAGCAGCTGCTTTGCCTCTTGATTATGATATTAATATAAAAAGTATAAGAGAAATTTCAAAACAACTTATAAAGCTTGATGAGAATTTAAATTATAACAAAATAGATTTACCAAGACTTTTAAACACTTATCACAACACATTAAAAACTATAAATCCACAGTTTCAAAACAATGACAATGATTTTTTAAGTAAAGCTCAAATTTCAGAGTTAAATCAAGGTTATAGTTATACTTATGAGGGTAAAATTTTAAAAGTTTATGAAAATGCTAAAAATTTACAAAATGCAAAAGAATCAAATAAAAATTTAAACACCTTAATGCTTGATAATAAAATAGGTGATTTTGCGTTTAACGCAAGCATAGAAAATACAGCTAGTAATCCTGTTATCAAACCTTATTTAAATAAACAAGGGGAGGTTTCTAAAAGTGGATTGCTGCTCAATTATATTTATCATGATTTAAAAGAACAAAATCACAATAAAGCTAATTTTTTTCTATCGCCTATTGAGTTGGATATGTCCTCTAGTGTAAATTTTCAAAAACTCATGAGAGGTCAAATGAGTATGCAAGATTATATTAATGAAAACAACAAAGAAAAAATGAGTTTTGATTTATATTTATATATCAATGGAGTAGATAAAAACAACACTTCAGAAGATAAGCTTTCAGTTTTCTTTCAACAATATATTAACTATCAACATAGCATTAACATGAAAGAATTTGCCAATTCAAGTTCTATTTATAGTCTTTATAGCGAGCAAGTTAGTAAAGAAATTGAAGTTTTAAAAGAAGAATTCAATCAAAACAATCCTAATATTGATCTTGAAAAAATCAATACTCAAAAAGAACTTTTAGATACTCAATTTTTAGAAAATAGAAAAAAACAAGCTAGTATTAACAAAATTTTACATTCTTATTTAAATGCTATGGCTTAACTTGTGCTAAAATAATAATGTAAATTATTACACAAGTTAAAAACTTACTTGATTTAATATTAAATTTAATATTTTAGTGTATATTAACAAAAAAGATAAAAATTATCCTAATTAAAGGAGTATAATTTGAAAGTATATTTAGATAACAACGCAACAACACAACTTGCACCAGAAGCTTACGAGCTTATGAAGCCTTTTTTAAAAGAGCATTTTGGAAACCCAAATAGCCTTCATCAATGGGGTAGTGCAACCCATCCTGCCTTAAAAGAAGCTATGGATAAACTTTATGCAGGACTTGGGGCAAGTGATTTAGATGATATTATTATCACTTCCTGTGCTACAGAAAGTATCAATTGGGTGTTAAAAGGTGTGTATTTTGATAAAATTTTAAATAGCGATAGAAATGAAGTAATTATTTCTAGCGTGGAACATCCCGCAGTAGCTGCTAGTGCTATGTTTTTAAAATCTTTAGGAGTAAAAGTCATAGAACTTGGTGTTGATCATGAGGGTGTTTCTAGCGTAAAAGATTTAAAAGAAGTTATTTCAGATAAAACTGCCCTAGTGAGTATTATGTGGGCAAATAATGAAACTGGTATGATTTTTCCTATAGAAGAAATGGCTCAAATTACTCATGAATACGGAGCGTTATTTCATACTGATGCAACTCAAGCTGTTGGGAAAATCAAAGTTAATTTTGCAAAAGCTGGAGTTGATTTTGCTTCATTTTCTGCACATAAATTCCATGGTCCAAAAGGAGTTGGTGGGCTTTATATTAAAAAAGATATAGAACTAACTCCACTTTTACATGGTGGTGAGCATATGGGTGGCAGAAGAAGTGGAACTTTAAATGTGCCATATATTATAGCAATGGCAGAAGCTTTAAGAATTGCAAATACTATGCTTGACTTTGAAAATTCACACATTAGAAAATTAAGAGACAAACTAGAAGATTTAATTTTAGCAATGCCTGATACAAGCGTAGTTGGAGATAGATCAAGAAGAGCTCCAAATACAATTTTAGCAAGCATTAAAGGCGTAGAAGGTGAAGCTATGCTTTGGGATTTAAATAAAAATGGCATAGCAGCAAGCACTGGATCAGCCTGCGCTAGTGAAGCACTTGAGAGCAACCCTATCATGGAAGCAATTGGTGCTGAAAATGATTTAGCTCATACTGCCCTAAGACTTTCTTTATCTAGATTTAACACAGAAGATGAAATTGATTATACAGCAGAGCAGATAAAAAAAGCAACGCAAAGACTTAGAGCAATCTCAAGTACTTATGCGTATAAGCCTGAAAATATTTAAAGGATAAAAAAATGGCAAAAAATAATTTAATTGGCGGATCTATTTGGGATGAGTATTCTCAAAAAGTACAAGATAGAATGAATAACCCTCAACATATGGGCGAATTTACACAAGAAGATGCACAAAAAGCAAATGCAAAACTTATTATTGCAGATTTTGGAGCTGAAAGCTGTGGTGATGCAGTTAGACTTTATTGGCTAGTGGATGAAAAAACAGATAAAATCATTGATGCTAAATTTAAAAGCTTTGGCTGTGGAACAGCAATAGCAAGTAGCGATACTATGGTTGATCTTTGCATAGGTAAAACCGTGGATGAAGCTGTTAAAATTACAAATTTAGATGTTGAATTTGCTATGAGAGATAATCCGCAAACTCCTGCGGTTCCACCTCAAAAAATGCACTGTTCGGTTATGGCTTATGATGTTATCAAACAAGCGGCGGCACATTATAAAGGAGTCAATCCTGAAGACTTTGAAGATCAAATTATAGTTTGTGAATGTGCTAGAGTAAGCCTTGGAACTATCAAAGAAGTAATTAAACTAAATGATTTACATACAGTAGAAGAAATCACACAATTTACAAAAGCAGGAGCTTTTTGTAAATCTTGTGTTAAGCCTGGAGGACATGAGAAAAAAGATTATTACCTTGTAGATATTTTAGCTGAAACTAGAGCCGAAATGGAAAGAGAGAGATTAAAAGATCAAAGTAAAGCAGATATTGCTTTTGATGATATGACCATGGTTAAACAACTAAAAGCAGTAGAGGCTGTTTTAGATAGCGATGTGCGTCCGATGCTACACGGAGATGGTGGGGATTTGGAAGTAATTGATATACAAAAAAGTGAAAGTAAAAATATAGATGTATATATACGCTATCTTGGAGCTTGCAGTGGTTGCTCAAGCGGAAGTGGCGCAACTTTATATGCCATAGAAAATATCTTACAAGAAGAACTTAGTCCAAATATACGCGTTATACCTGTTTAAGCAGTTTTTCTGCTTAAACTTTTAAATTTCAAGCCTTTTTATGTTAAAATAACGCATTAATTAAAAATTTAAAAAGGCTATTTATATGCAAAGACTTCAAACCTTTGTTAAAAGCGAAACTTTTCCGGGTGTTTTGCTAATATTTTTCACTTTACTTGCATTAATTTTACAAAACAGCTCTTTAACAGATCAATACACCAACTTTTTAAATATTCCTTTTGGGTTTCAAGCAGGAAGTTTAGAAATTTTCAAACCTTTGCTTTTATGGATTAATGATGGACTTATTGCAATTTTTTTCTTTGCCATAGGGCTTGAATTAAAGTATGAAGTAACAAGAGGACAGCTAAATAGTATAAAAGCTATGTCTTTACCTGTATTTGCTGCACTTGGTGGTATGATAGTACCTGCATTGATTTTTGCATTTTTTAATTATAAAGATGCTTTTGCTTTGCAAGGTTGGGCTATACCAACAGCAACTGATGTGGCTTTTGCAGTAGGAATTTTAATGCTTTTAGGTAAAAAAGTACCTACTTCATTAAAATTATTCTTGCTTTCCTTGGCTATTTTTGATGATTTGGGTGCGATTATTGTGATTGCTTTATTTTACACAAGCGAGCTTTCAGTATTTGCTATGATTGCTGCTTTGGTATGTATATTAGTACTTTATCTATTAAATCATTTTCATGTTACTAAAAAATCCTTTTATATCATTATAGCTATAGTATTTTGGATAAGCATGCTAAAAAGTGGAGTGCATGCAACTTTAGCGGGTGTGATTACTGCTTTGTTTATACCACTTGAAACAAAAAATGGAAAATCTTTTTTAAAAGAAATCGAACATGATTTAGCACCTTGGGTAAGTTATTTTATTTTACCTATTTTTGCCTTTGCAAATGCAGGTGTTGATTTAAAAGATATGGATCCAAGCTTTATGTTTTCTTCGGTTAGCTTAGGTATTATTTTAGGTTTATTTTTAGGAAAACAAATAGGTGTCTTTTTATTTTCATATATTAGTATAAAACTAGGCTTAGCAAAACTTCCGCAAAATGTTAATTTCAAACAACTCTATGGAGTTTGCATACTCACAGGTATAGGTTTTACCATGAGCTTTTTTATAGATGGCTTAGCTTATCAAAATAGTGATATTTTTGCATATTCGGACAAGCTTGCTATTTTAATAGCCTCTTTGTTAAGTGCTGTGATTGGCTATGTTTATTTAAAACTCATTTATAGTTTCAAAAAATGAAATTTAAAAACCTCCAAAGCTTTTTATCTCTTGAAATTTTAGGAGGATTGTTGCTTTTAATAGCAACAATCTTTGCTTTATTACTCAAAAATAGCCCTTATGGACAACACTATATGAATTTTTTAAGTGTAGAAATGGGTATAAAAATAGGAGCTTGGGAGCTTTTTAAACCTTCTTTGTTATGGATTAATGATGGGCTGATTGCAATTTTTTTCTTTGCAATAGGACTTGAATTAAAAAAAGAATTTGTTCAAGGAGAATTTAAAACTCTTAGCAATATTACTCTACCCTTAATAGCTGCTATAGGTGGTATAGTAGTACCTGCTTTGATATTTTGTGCTATTAATTTTAATGATACTTATGTTTTAAAAGGTTGGGCTATACCAACAGCAACTGACACTGCATTTGCTCTAGTTATACTTGCAATGCTAAAACAACGCATACCAAGCTCTTTAAAAATATTTTTAGTTTCTTTGGCGATTTTTGATGATGTAGGAGCTATTTTAATCATTGCTATTTTTTATACAGGTGAGCTTTCAACTTTGGCTTTTTTTGTTGCCTTTTGCTGCATTGTTGGCTTGTTTTTACTTAATCGCTTAGGTAATGAAAGAAAATCATTTTATTATATACTTGGTGCTCTGCTTTGGTTTAGTGTATTAAAAAGCGGAGTACATGCGACTTTAGCAGGTATTATTACTGCTTTATTCATTCCTGTATATACAAAAAACAATCATGCTTTATTAGAAGAAATTGAGCATGGGTTAAAATTTTGGATAGCTTTTATAATATTACCACTTTTTGCTTTTGCAAACGCAGGAGTTGATCTTTCTAAAATAGAATTTCATATGCTTTTTAGTGGTGTAAGCATGGGTATATTTTTGGGACTTTTTGTTGGAAAACAACTAGGTGTATTTGGCTTTGCCTATATGGCGATTAAATTCAAACTTGCAAAACTACCAAAAGATGCAAATTTTAAACAACTCTATGGAGTTTGCATACTCACAGGTATAGGTTTTACCATGAGCTTTTTTATAGATGCTCTTGCTTATGAAGTGAGTGATATATTTAATTTTGTAGATAACTTTGCAATCTTACTAGCCTCATTAGCTTCTGGTGTATTTGGCTATTTTTACCTGCGTTTTATTAAATAATTAAGCTTTTTTTAAATTAAATAAGATATAATTTCATTTCTTATTTAATGTTTTGGCCCATTCGTCTAGCGGTTAGGACATCGCCCTTTCACGGCGGTAACACGAGTTCGAGTCTCGTATGGGTCACCACTCTTTTAACTCCTAAATAAAAATAGCATAAACAATAGTTTCAATATTTAAGCTTAATATAAATTTAATATATCAAATATATATTCTAAAATAAAATATAAATAAATATTGCTTACTAGCAGAGCTCGCAGGGATTTTATAAAAACATTATAAATAACAAAACTTGCATTTTAAAATCTAAAAAATAAAATTAGCTTTCTTTATTTTCTCCATCTTTAAAAGAAAATATAGGCAAACTTAAACCATAATATATCGCTAAAAGTCTTGCTATAGTTCCTACAATCAATGAAGCAAGAATTACCCATAATTCATCTATGCCTAAAATATGCAATATATAATACAAAGCTCCTGTTAATATGGCCACACCTGCATAAATTTCTTTTTGAAATACAAGTGGTATCCTAGCACATAATATATCTCTTAATATCCCACCAAATACACCAGTAATCACAGCTGAACTCACAGCCACTATAAAACCATACCCCATTTCTATTGCAATTTGTGCACCTAAAACACTAAAAACAACCAAACCTATAGCATCTAAAATTAAAAAAAGTTTTTCAAGTCTTATAACATATTTAGCAATTTTTGTTGTAATCATAGCCGCAACACAAATCAAAATGACATATTCAGGAGTTTTAATCCAAGTTAATGGATGATGATCAAGTAAAATATCTCTGATAGAACCTCCACCAATAGCTGTTACCAAAGCTATAAATATCACTCCAAAAAGATCCATTTTGTGCCGTCCTGCAGCAATAGCCCCCGTCATTGCATCAACAGTAATTCCGATAATATAAAGTATAGTTAAAAGCATAATGAGTTAAAACCCTTGTTAAACAAGGGTTAATTTTTACTCACGATATTAATGATATTTTGAGCTACTTTTTTAGCAATAGGCTCAACAAATTCAGCAGGAGAAGTAAATCCTACGCAAGAGCAGTTAATCTCACCTAAAACATATTTATCTTTACCATTTTCATCTGTATCTAAGATAAAATCGGCAGTCCAAATTAAAGGAATATCGTAATTTCCAAGCTTTGAACGAATTTCAGGTAAGGTTGCTAAAAACCAATCTACCAATTCTTGCCAATCTTTTGGCTCATCATATCTATATTTTGCACCTGAAAAGAGTGTAGCAGAGAATGCATCAGCACCTTCTGCAGGCTTTTTATGCACTACATAAATTGGAGTATGATAAAGCATTAAAATTCTAATTTCACCTTCTTTAATACGCGGTAAAAAAGTCATATCTACAAGCATACCATTATCACCCACAATGTATTGCTCACAAAAATCCATAAATTCACCAAGCTCTCTTTCTTCTGTATGATTGTCTTTTGCTTCTGTGCATTTGATTTTTGCATTTAATGGTACACTTGTAGTCCCAGCTGGCAGTTCATCTATTAATCTCACACGCCAAATTCCCTCACCTGTTGAACCACGATTTTGCTTCAAAACCCTCTCGCCTTTTGCTAAGGTTTTTACAAAACTTTCTTTAAAAGTTTTAATATCATAATACGCATAAGTATCTTCAGGCACTAAAGCTGTTTTATTAAGCTTAGTAAGTGCATCTTTAGCGCCATATCCTATCATCGCATCGGGATGAGGCATACCTATAACACCATTTGCACAAAGTTTTCTTAACATATCAAAGTATTCATTTTCTTCTTTTAAATTTCCTGGGTTAATTCTAGAAACATAAGCATCAGCATTGTTTTTTACATATTCATAAATTTCGTCTTTTTTTTCAACTTCAAAAAAGATAACCTCAGCGTTCCAACCTTGCTCTTTTAAAGCATTTACCATAGGCATAGTGTCTTTTCTATGGCCATCTTCACCTTTATCGCTACCACCTCTAACTTCAAAAAATACGATATTTTTTTTCATATTGCTCCCTTTTTAAAGATATTTTATCATCATATCAAAATAAGTATTAAATTTTTATTTATTTTTTCCATAAATACATTGTAAATTTTGCAAATTTGAACTTGCATTTAAAAGTAAAGCATCGGCCATGCATATGGCTACCATAGCATTTACTACAACACTACCTCTTATACCCACACAAGGATCATGTCTACCTTTTAACTCATATATGATATTTTTTCCTTGAATATTTTGTGTTTGCTGGGGTAAAAATATAGAAGGGGTTGGTTTAAAATATGTTTTTATATCGATAAAATTTCCATTAGAAATTCCACCCAATATACCTCCGCTATGATTACTTAAAAATACTCCATCTTTTAACTCATCATTATTTTCGCTTCCATACATATAACTGCTTTGAATGCCACTTCCTATTTCTACAGCCTTAACTGCATTTACACCCATAATCGCATGAGCAAGTTTAGAATCAAGCTTATCATACAAAGGCTCACCTAAGCCTATGATAGGGTTTTTCACTCTAGTAAAAACTCTTGCACCTACGCTATTTTTAGCATTTTTAGCCTTTAAAATTTCATCTTTAAAGTTTTGCTCTAAATTTTTATCTAAAGCATAAATTTCACTATTTTTAGCATAATTAAAATCGAACTCATCATTACTAAGTTTGCTATCAATACTTCCTACCCCAAAAACTCCACTCATTATTTCTATATCAAACTCTTTTAAAAGCATACAAGCTAACGCCCCTGCTGCCACTCTTGCTACACTTTCTCTAGCGCTAGCTCTTCCACCACCTCTATAATCTCTAATGCCGTATTTGTGATAATAAGTAAAATCAGCATGTGCAGGACGAAACACATCTTTTTCATAATCTTTTGAGCGTGTATTTTCATTATGCACCAAAACACTTATAGGAGTTCCTGTTGTATAACCCTCAAAAACCCCGCTTAAAACTTGAGCTTTATCTTCTTCTTTTCTAGAGGTACTAAATTTATTTTGACCTGGTTTTCTTTTATCTAGCATTTCTTGCAAAAAATCAAAGTCAAACTTCACCCCTGCTGGCATACCATCTATCACACAACCTATAGCTTGACCATGAGATTCGCCAAAACTTGTAAATTTAAATCTTACTCCAAAGCTATTCATAGTTTTCCTAATTTTTCAAGTGCTATTTTGGCACATTGTTGTTGGGCTTCTTTTTTACTACCTGCTATAGATCTTGCTACTTCTATACCTTGAATTTTTACTGCAATTTCAAATTGCTTTTTATGATCAGGTCCAAAAGCTTTCATCACTACATACTCAGGTGTGCCTGCCATATTTGCTTGTGTAATTTCTTGAAGTCTTGTTTTATAGTCTTTAAATAAACTTTGTGTATCAATATGCGGATAAACTTCATTGAGTAAATTTAATGCTATGTTTTTAGTTTTTTCAAAACCTATTTCTAAATACAAAGCTCCCATTAAAGCTTCAAAGGCATCAGAAAGTATAGAAGGTTTATTGCGTCCATCATTATTTTCTTCTGCAATAGACATAAAAATACATGCTCCAAGATCAAGTTTTTGTGCTAAGGTTGCAAAAGATTTTTCATTTACCAAAGCTGCCCTAAGCTTAGAAAGGTTTCCTTCTGAGTCTTTTTGGAATTTAAAAAACAAAAACTCCCCTACTACCAAATCCATTACAGCATCACCCAAAAACTCTAATCTTTCGTTATTATAAGGCTTTTTATAGCTTTTATGTGTCAAAGCTTCGATGAGCAATTGCTCATTTTTAAAATGATAACTTAATCTTTCTTGGAGTTTTTTAAGCATTTATCAACCTTTCTTCTTGGAGTTTCAAGGCTGCATTTCTTGCTAGTTCATCACAACGCTCATTTAATTCATGGCCATTATGTGCTTTGATCCAAAAAGCAGTTATTTTATGATCTTTAGCAACATTTAAATACTCTTTCCAAAGATCAATATTTTTTTTACCTTTAAAATCTTTTTTTATCCAATCTTTAAGCCATTCGTTAATACTTTGCACCATTAAATTTGAATCTGTGTATAACTTTACCTCGCATGGCTCTTTTAAAGCTTTCAAAGCTTGTATAATGGCCATTAACTCCATACGATTATTTGTTGTATTCTCACATGCCCCACTTTGTTCTTTTTGATGATTTTTATAAGTTAAAACATAAGCCCACCCTCCAAAACCAGGGTTATTTAAACACGAGCCGTCTGTATAAATTTCAATATTTTTCAAGCTTTTACCTCATAATAAATCTCACATTTTCCAAATTCATAACAAAATGGACAATGATAAAAAAACAAAGGACTTTGATTTTTGCAATTATTACACACATAAGTAAAGCTAAGATTAGCACTTAGCTTATTATCATTTAAAATTTTTAAAATTTTTAGTTTATGGTTTTTGATAGGAATAGATTTTGTACTTAAATTTTTTGCATAAAAAAACTCATGGTATTTTTCATCTTCAAGATTAAGTGGACTTTTACATTCATTAAGTAAATCAATAACATTTTCAAATTTAGGCATTTGAGTAAGCTTATCTTTATAGTGTAAAAAACAAAATCTTAAAACATACTCATTATCTTTGCTAAAAATTAAAATTTCTTTAATCTTTTGCTTTTGCTCTTTAGAACTTGATTGAATTTTTAAAGCCTTTATCAAAGCTTTTTCTGTATATATATTTTCTCCAAGCTCAAACAAACATTCTAAAACATCTAAAACCTTATCATAATCTTTAAGTTTTAAATACACAATTTTTAAAAGTTTTAAGCTTTCTTTATTGCGTGCTTTGATTTTTAAAGCATTTAACAAAGCTTCTACACTACGCTCTAAAAATCCTGCTTTTAGATAAACTTGTGCTAATGAAAAAAAGATAAATTCTTTTTGGTTAGCCTCATTTGTCTTTTGCAAAGCTATAAGATAAATTCCCACAGCTTTTTCAAATTCACCACTTTTGGTAAAAATTTGAGCTAGGAAATTTAAATTTTCTATACTTAAATTGGCATTTTTTAAAATCTGCTGATGGGTATAATTGATTTCAAATTTTTTTACAAAACGATCAAGCTTGCTTTTTTGATCTTTGCTTGCAAAAAACCGCCATATATAATGTGAGCTAGCAACAATAAAAATCAAAGCCGTCAAAACAATAAGACCGAATAAAGGATCGCGGTATTCTACAAAGAAAAAATCCATAATCTTGCAACTTAACTTTCAAATTTATAACAATTATAGCTAAATGCTTATATAATTTTCTTTAAGGTTTAAATATGATAGAACAAGCAAGTATAGAACAACTTTTACAAAAAACAGATATTGTTGATATTATAGCTCATTATGTTGAAGTAAAAAAACAAGGTTCAGGCTATGTATGCGTTTGTCCTTTCCATGATGATAAAAATCCTAGCATGCATATTAATTCTATTAAAGGATTTTATCATTGTTTTGCATGTAAAGCTGGGGGCAATGTTTTTAAATTTGTAATGGATTATGAGAAATTAAACTTTGTTGAAGCGGTAGAAAAGGTTGCTTCGTGGAGTAATTTTTCACTTACTTACACCTCACAAAAACAAGACAATAAAAAATCTATCACTCACATCTTACCTACTCTTAATGCTTTTTATAAGCAAAACTTAGCTAAAAACAAAGAAGCTTTAACTTATCTTTATAAAAGAGGTTTAAATGATGAGGATATTAGAACCTTTGAGCTAGGCTTTGCACCAAGTTCTAATGAAACACTAAGACTTTTACAAAATGAGCAAATCACTCAAGAAGAAGCCTTAGAGGTTGGCGCAATAAAACAAAATGAAAATGGTGCTTATGCAAGTTTTATCAACCGCATTACTTTTAGTATTTATGATCATAAAAATTTACTCATAGGCTTTGGTGGTAGAACTTTAGATGAAGCAAATATGGCAAAATATGTTAATTCACCTCAAAGCAAACTTTTTGATAAATCACGCGTTTTTTATGCACTCAATTTAGCAAAAGATACCATTTACAAACAAAAAGAAATGATAATTTGTGAAGGCTATATGGACGCCATAGCCTTTCATAAGGCAGGATTTAAAAATGCTGTAGCAGTTTTAGGAACAGCTTTAGGTGAAAATCACATACCTTTGATAAAAAGATTAGAGGCGAGAGTGATTTTGTGCTTTGATAATGATAATGCAGGACTTAATGCCGCCGTGCGTTCAGCACATTTACTAAGTTTAGCAAAAATTGATGGAAAAGTAGTTTTAATAGAAGGCGGGAAAGATCCGGCTGAACTAGTGGCTACTCATCAAGAAAAATTGCTTTTTAATATTTTAGAAAAAGGTATAGAACTTGGAGAATTTTATATAAGAAATTTGATCACAAATTTTGATTTAAGCTCAGCACTTAGTAAGCAAAAGGCTTTAGAAGAGGTGCAAAAATATACTTTTAACCTTGAACCTTTAATAGCAAATTCCTACACTACCTTAGTAGCAAATCTTTTGGGTGTAAATATTAATGATATAAAACTTTCTAAAAATACTAGAAAAAATATAAATTTTTTTACTCCTACAAAACAAAATAAAATCAACAACATAAGCGAGTTGGAGCTTTTGAAATTTTTATATGAAAATCAAAAAGCCATAGGACTTTTTAAACTTTTAAGCGCAAAAGAATATTTCTTACATCAAGATATTGCTAAGGCTATTTTAGAACAAAAAGACTTTAATGATCCTAGCATAAGAGAACTTTATGAGATCGAAAATATTAAAATTTTAAGCAATTTAGAAGAATTTTTATATACTATTTGCAAAATTAATTTTGCTCATTTTAACAAATTAAAAAACTTAAATTTAAAACAAGCCTTTAAAAAGCAAATTTATAATTTGCTCAATCAAAATTTAGAAAAAATCAAAAAAAACTATCAAAATGATGAAAATTTTTTTAATCATTTAATGGAAGTTTTAAAAAATGTCCAATTTTTAGATAATGAGGAAAGTTTAGAATTATTTTTAAGTAGATTACAAAAAAATATAAAAGATAAAAAAGCAATTCATTATAACTTTGAAGAAGAAGTTTTTTAAATAAAAACTTACATAAAAATTAAAAAATATTCACTACAATATGCCAAAAATTTCGAAAGGAAAAAATGAAAGCATTAGCACTTTTTAGTGGTGGCCTTGATTCTATGCTTGCTATAAAACTTATAAGCTCTCAAGGCATAGAGGTAAAAGCTTTAAATATCAATATAGGCTTTGGTGGCACAAGCGATAAAAGCGAACTCATGGCAAAACGCGCTGCTATGGCAGGGGCTAGTTTTGAAATGATAGATGTAAGAAATGCATATTTGCAAGAAGTTTTATTTAATCCTCAATATGGTTATGGAAAACATTTTAACCCTTGTATAGATTGTCATGCTTTTATGTTTAAAACCGCTCTTTCTATGTTAAAAGATGAAAACGCAAGTTTTATCATCACAGGAGAAGTAGTTGGTCAACGCCCTATGAGTCAAAGAAATGATGCTATGGCTAAGGTTAAAAAACTAGCACTTGATGAAGAAGATTTAATCTTGCGTCCAATGTGCGCTAAAAATTTACCTTTAACTAAACCTGAGCGTGAGGGTTGGGTTGATAGAGAAAAGTTAGAAAACATCAGCGGAAGAAGTAGAAAAAGACAACTTGAACTAGCTGCCAAATTTGGTTTTGAAGATTTTGAAAGTCCAGGTGGTGGATGTTTGCTCACACTTGAAAGTTTTTCAAATAAAATCAAAGATTTTATTAAATTTGATAAAAATATGCAAGTTAATGATGCACAACTTTTAAAATATGGACGCCACTTAAGACTTCCAAATGGCTCTAAAATGATAGTAGGTAGAAATGAGCTAGAAAATCAATTTTTAAAAGAATTAAAAACTCAAAAATATGAAGAATTAAAACTCTTTGATTTAATCGGTGCTTATTCTTTGGTAGATGAAAATATCAATCCGCAAGATCTTGAACTTGCTCTAAGCATAGCACTAACTTATGCTAAAACTCAAAATAATACAAAATACAAAATAGGTTTTAAAGATAAAATTTTCCAAAGTATGGCTTTTGAAGATAAAAATAAAATTCAAGAGTATTTTATAAATTAAACTACCCTTTAAAGGGTAGTTTTTAGAATTTCTTTCTTCTAACTTCTGCTACAATATCAGCCGACATAGAATCAACTTCATTTGCTACAGAATTAGTTGCATGTGCAATTTGTGAGTTTTCTTTAGTTAAACCATCTATTACTGAAACAGATTGATTAATTTGTGAAATTCCTAAAGCTTGCTCTTTAATACTCTCACCCATTTCATTAATAGATTGTACTAAGATATTAGTATTAGCTTCAATCTCACCTAAAGACTTTTGAGTTCTTTCTGCTAAGTTTCTAACTTCATCAGCAACAACAGCAAAGCCACGACCATGTTCTCCTGCACGAGCTGCTTCAATAGCTGCATTTAATGCAAGTAGGTTAATTTGATCAGCAATATCTCTAATAACATCAGTTACATCTTTAATATCGCTACTTTGTTTAATAACCTCTTCAGTTCTTGCTGCTACTGCGTTCATAGAAGCACTCATTTCTTCAACAGCAGCTGCGCTTTCTTGTAAAGAATCAGCTTGTTTTTGTGCGCCATCATTAAGCTTTAAAACACTTTCTTTTAAAGCATCAGCTTTAGTTTGAAGCATTTCCCCTTGTTTTAATGAAGCTTGAAGCATTTTTCTTATTTCTTCTCCGACTGCATTAAGCGATTTTTCTATCTCACCATCAGCATACTCAAGCTTATCTGAAAAATCAAGATTTTTAAAACTTTTAAAAACTCTTTCTATTTCATTTAAATCTTTACCAATTTTCATTTGCATATCATCAAGCATTTTATTTAATACTTCTTTTAATTCCACAAGTTTTGGATTAACAGGATTTGCTTTTATTCTTTGAGTAAAATGTCCTTTTTCTATATCACAAGATACTTCTAAGATATTTTGCACAGTTATGTCATCTTTTTCTAAACAAGTATGTATATATTGAACATTATCATTAATCATTAATGCCATTTTTCCAAGTTCATCATTATATCTAGGAATTAAAACCTCAACGGTTGGAAGCTCATGATTTAAGTATCTAAAAAATTTCATTAAATGATCTTGAAGTCTTTGCACTCTTATAGAAACTATTCTTTTTACTGAAGTACCAATCACAACTACTATAACAATTATCGCTATAATAGAATTAATCAAAATAATATTTCTTAAATCCACAATAGAAGCATATACAGATTCATTTGGGACAATAGCCAACATAGCCCAATAAATTCCCGTATTTGGCCATATTTCAAATACTCTTATAGCACCATGATATTCACTACCATCATCTGCTTTATAATCAATAGCTCCTGCATGGATAGTTTTTTGTGCTTCTATTATATGAGCTGTATTTTTATTAACCTCTGTAATCTTTTTTGTAACAAATTCAGCATTTGGATGCGTAGCTATAACACCATTACTTGCTATTAAAATCCTTCTTGCTCCTTGATAAATAGATCTTGAAGAATCATTTAAAAAATCAGCCGTAGGTTTAAGATCAAAAAGCATACCAACAACACCTATAGCCTTTCCTTTTTTATCTGCAATAGGTGCAGCTACATGAACACCTAGAAATTTATTTCCATGTATGTTATACCATCTTGGTTCTCCAAAATATAACTTACCCCCCCCCATCAAATTTTTTATAGCATTCGTTTTAGCAATCTCTTCACTTGCTGCTAAAGTTTGCATACCGCCAGCATTGTTAATATCTACATCTCTCATTAACACCATAAATTCATTATTATTTGAAAAATATTTTACATCAACACCCAAATTTTTATATGCAGTTCCGTCTTTTAAATAATAATAACCATAAGCTATATCTCCATTTGCATCAATGGCTTCTCCGAGGATATTTTCTATCCTTTTTGGGTTTATAGCACCTTCTGAAATAAGATTGTTTAAAGTTCTTTGTGTACCAATAGTACTGACGAATAAAGACCTAATGCTCGCTTCAGCTTGATTTCCATAACGATGCACAGAAGCTGTGAGTGTATTTTCTATTTGTGTATTTAAAATAGCTGTGGATCTGTTTATAATCAAAAAAGATAAAATACTTAAGATTAAAACAACCGTTATAATAGCTATTGCAACTATTTTAGCACCAAGATTCCAATTACGCATTTTTTCTCCTTTAGTTAATAAATTATAAATTTTTATAATTATAAAAACTTTTCATTAAATAAAAATTAAAATTTATTAAAATATTAAATATTTTATAAACAATAAAAATTATCAAGTTAAAGCTAAAGAATTGAGTAGTTTTTACAAAGAAAAGAAGTTGAAGATTTATTTAAATGGATGAATGAAAATGCCAAATCACCTCGTTGGCTGAGCGTAAATGGAATAGATTATGATGAAGCTTATGTTAAAATTTTTCACACAAGCAAAAGCATAGATGAGTTTAAAGAAAAATACCTTGGGCTTCAAAATACATACTTTGTTGATTTTAGTAAAAAGATTAATAAACCTCAGGAAACTTTAGAAAAAGACAAAGAAAAATCTTTCAAACCTATACAAGGTGAAAGTAAAAACAAAGAAACCTACAAAGATGATAATACAAAAAATGAACTTATAAAAAACTTTTAAAAAATAAATTTAGCACAAGAGAAGAATTAGAAATTCTTTTTGGTATGAAATTTAATGATGATGTGGGAGAATTTAATCAATTTCTTTCTCAAAATATCACTCCAAAAATTATAGATATTAAAGTTTAAAAATATTTTTATAATATTAAAATATATTAAATTTTATAAAATCATTAGAACCATTTTCACTAATAACATTAATAACATATTTACCTTTTTTTAAATCCAAAGATAAACTTTCTTCTTTTCCTTCAAAAATCAATTCTTGATTTAAATACCAAAAAAGTTTTTCTTTTTTAGGGTTTATAAGTTTAATTAACAATTTTTGCTTACTTTTTAAATCTTTTGGCAAAATGATATTAAGATTATTTAGTGGATATATGATTTTTAAATTTTGATTAGAGCTTTGTAAATTTTGCTTTTCTTTTGCAAAAAATGCTTGTGCATTGGAAGGTAAATTTAATATAATCTTTTTCTTTGCATGGATGAAATTTTCATCTAAAGAATCAACTTCTTTATTTTTATACATAAAAACTTCTTTTAGAAATGGTGAAGTTCTTAAGACATTTGCACTTTGCGGGTAAAGCACTTCTTTAAAGTCAAATTTATAATCATATCTATATCCTGTTTGATTTTCAATTTTGATAGAAACTAAATCATTAGGCTTTTCAAATTCTAAATTAACTCTCTCGAGTAAGGCTAAAAGTTCAAAAAACAATTCCCCTGCTATGCTTACACCATATAAATTTGCATTTGCCTCGCCATTAAAATTTCCAACCCACACTCCTAAAGTGTATTTTGGAGAAGTTCCTATAGCCCAGGCATCTTTTCTACCATAACTTGTGCCTGTTTTCCAAGAAATAATAGTATTAAAATCATATTGTCTTAAACCTGCTCTATCTAAATCCTTTAAGGTTTGTAAGGTTAAAAAGCTTGCTCCATCACCAATAAGCTTTTTATTTTCTTTAGTAAATGCATTTTCTTCATATAAAAGCTCTTTAAAATTTCCATAATTTCCAAGTCCTAGATAGATTTTTACCATATCTTCTAAACTAAATTCTTTTGTGCCCAAAATCAAAGAAAGTCCGTATTTTTTAAAATTTTCATCTTCAAAATCTAAAATATCTTTGAGCTTATAAAAAAACTTCTCATACCCATATTCTGCAAGTAAGCTTACAAAAGGAACATTAAGTGATTTTTGCAAAGATTCTTTTGCGCTAATAAAACCATGGTATTTTTTATTTGCATTTTGTGGAGCAAAGTTAGAAAAAAATGTAGGTACATCAAGCATTAAAGATTCAGGCACTATAAGTCCCTCATCTATGGCAAAAGCAAAAAGCAAAGGTTTTAAGGTTGAGCCCACACTACGCTTTGCTATCACCCCATCAACTTGACCAAAACTTGCAAAATCATAAAAATCATTAGAGCCTACATAAGCTAAAACTTTATTTGTTTTGGTATCTGCTAACAATATAGCTAGATTTTTTATGCCTTTTTGTTGTAGTTTATAAGAATATTCTTTAGCTTTTTCTTCAAATTTAATTTGAATTTTTTTATCTATACTAGAAATGATTTGTTCTTTATCTGCTAAAAGCCTACGCGCTAAATGTGGAGCTAAGTTTTTCCTTGTTTTAAAGCTAGGAAGTTTTTCAGCCTTTGCAAGAGTTAAAATATCTTTAGAAAAATATCCCTTTTCAAAAAGCCTATCAAGCAAAGCATTGCGTTTTTTTAAAAGTCTATCTTTGTTTTTTTCAAGATTAATTAAACCTGGATTATTAGGAAGCACAGCAAGCAAGGCTGCTTCACTCCAAGTAAGATCTTTTAAATCTTTTTCAAAATAAAATAAACCCGCACTTGCAACACCTACTAAATTTCCTCCATAAGGAGCATTATTTAAATAAAGTCTTAAAATTTCTTCCTTATCATAAGCGTTTTCTAAAGCAAAAGCTTTGATGATTTCATTAAATTTATTAAAATATGTGCGTTTGTTTTGCTCTAGAAGTTTGATTGTTTGCATAGAAATTGTACTTGCGCCACTTCTTTTACTTGAAAAAATATTATTTTTAAAAGCCCTTATAATCGCTAAAAAATCTACTCCATAATGAGAATAAAAATTTTTGTCTTCATATAAAAGAACTGCGCTTTTTAATTTTTGCGGTATAAACTCACTCTCTAAATGCCATTGTTCGTTAGAATCTAAAAATACACTAAGAATTTCTTTATTTTTATCAAACAAAACTTTACTATAAGTGCATTTAAATAAATCCTTACTATCAAAGCTAAAATAAATTAAGCCTATGTAAAGACATAGACTTAAAAAGCATATTGCAAGGCTTATTTTGATTTTCACTGCACTACTTTGACTCTTTTACTCTCACTTAAAGCTCTATAAGCATTATCATACATTGCTTCAGCATAAGCTCCACTCAAAGTATAAACACCTGGAGTAACAGCACTTAATTTCACAAAAAATTCTCTTGACTCATCAGAGTATAAAGGAAAGAAATACATGATTTTATCATCTCTTATATCTACAAAATCATAATAAGAATTTTTCACAAAATCAGGAGTTTCATCATCTAAAAGATCATGTACTATCTCCCATCCACTTGGTAAAATTTGAGTTAAAGCTATATTAGAAGTGCCCGGATAATTTTTATTTGATATTTTTAATTTCATATAAAAAATTTGAGAGCTTTTTATAGCACTTTCATCTATTTCATTTCCATTTTCATCATAAAAACTTCTTTCTATATACATACGCTGCGCAAAAGGTTCGACAATACCTTTTTTAATTCCCTCTACTCCAAAATGCACATAAGTATCTTCTTTAGCTTCTATCAAAGCGCTGCCTTGATTAAACTCAAATTTAGAAAAACTTGTATTGAGCTTTTTACTCTCACCATTAATTTTTACACTTGCATTGATAGTTTTAGGATTTTCATTACTAAAGCTATTTGCCAAAGCATATAAAGCATAGCCTGTGCTTTGAGTGCTAAGCCAAGCTTGGCTTTCTAAAGTTTTTTTAATATCATCTAATAATTCATCATTATTTTTACCATAAATTATTTTATACGCATTTGCAATAATAGCTTCATCTCTTAGAAAAGATCCATAAGTATGAGTATAATTAGCTTTTTCATCAGGCTTTGTGCTTAAATTTTTAGCTATATTTAAAGCTACCTCATCAAAACCTGCTAATTTATAAGCTGCACTAAGTTGCCAAAGACTTACATTGTTTAAGCTTTGCAAATAAGTACTATCTTCATAAATAGCATTCATTATGCTTAAATTTGGCTCTTTGGCTAAAGCTAAAAGATATAAAGAATTTATTCTAATTTCTTTATTTGTTTGAGCTTTTAAAACATAGCGTTTTTGATAATCAAGCCATGCTTTAAACATTCCCTCGCTCACATAATAGCCTCTTTCTTTGGCTAAAATCATAAACATACCCGCATAATTACTTCCCCAAGCATCAGAATCTTTAAGTCCTTGCCAATAAGCAAAACCACCATTGGCAGTTTGAAAATTTGCGTATTTGCTTAACAATGCATTGATATTGTTAATATTTTTTTGTTCATTTGATCCTTGATCAAGTTTTCGCAAAAAGAGTTGCGGTAAAACCGCTGAAGTACTTTGCTCTATACATCCATAAGGATAATTTTGCAAGTATTTTAATCTATGATTTATATTTAAAATAGGCTTAGAACTCACACTTAAAAACGCCACTGGGTTGATATAATCTTGTGTGATTTTAAACTCCATAGAAGTATTTGCAGGAATTTTAAAAGATTTTCCCTCATAAGTAATCGTATTTAGTGCTTTTATGTCAATTTGAGTATTTTGAGTATAGGTGTAATCTTTTGCATTTAAACTTAACTCTATTTCTTCCACCCCAAGCTTGCTTGAATTTACTCTTGTGTTAATATAAATATCTTTTGTTTTTTCATTACCAAAATCAATTAAAATTTCATCTTTTTCAAAATTTATGAGTGAATTTTTTGTTTTTAGTTTAAGTTTTGCATTTTTTACATCATCATCTACTTTAAATACCTGCACCAAAAGCTTAAACTCATCATCAAGTCTTAAAACCCTTGGCAAAGTTTCAAGCATTACAGCAGGTGCGCTAACTTGGATATCTTTAGAAGCACTGCCAAAACCCACTAAGTTGTTCGCCACTACCATAACTCTAACCGAACCTAGATACGAAGGCATATTAAATTTTAATTTTGCATAACCATTTTCATCACTTTGCACTGGCTCTTGAAACAACACAACAGGTTTAAATCGTCTTGCTTTTTCATCGTTTTTACTTTTATTTGCCCTACTTTCTAAGAAAACATCACCGCCTGTAGTTAATACCTTGGAAGCATTAGAAATATTTTTAGCAATGATTTTATCATAGGTATCATATATGCTCATGTTAAAGCGAATTTTTTGATAAAAATATCCCCAAATATCTGGAGTTTTAAAAGCATTCACATCAAGCAAACCCTCATCTACAATAGCTATGGTATAAGTATAACTTTGCTTGTTTTTACTTTGAATTTCTACTTCAAAATCTTGTTTTGGCATGATTTTATCCGGTACTTTTAAATCAAGCTCGATTTTACTTTGTTCATCTACTATATTCAAAGGCACTACACCAAAAAGTCTTAAGGCTCTATCGTTAGTGTATTGATTATAATCTTGAAGCAAAATCACACTCACATACACATTTGGCTTATATTCTTTAAGAATAGGAATTTCAACCTTTGTAATATCTTCATGCGTATCTATCACAAAGCGTTTTAAAACCTTTACATTATCATTTAAAGTAACGATGGCTTTTGCACCCTTAACACTTTCAAATTCAATAAAAGCTGTTTCGTTTGGTTTGTATTCTTTTTTATCGCTTTTTATTTTTAAAGAACTCACTATATCAGCATTACTTGGCGCACCAAAACTACTAATATAAAAAAACTCTCCTGTGCTTGTTTTACTTTGTGTATCTTCAAGCTCTATAAACATTTCACCATGGTATTCTTTGGGATCAAATTCTATTTTAACCGGTTTATCCTTACTTAAAATAGTTCCTTGGGTAATGATTTGTGTGTTTTTATCTTTTTTGAGTGATTTTAAAAAATCATCATAATTATCATAATCCCACCACCAAGAATAATCATTTGCATAAATAGTATATTTAATCTCCCTATTTGCTATCAAATTCTCATCTAAATCACTCACAATAGCTTCAAAATTAATTGTAGAACCCGAGCTTAAATAGTGATTTTTTAAACGCTTAATACCCACAAAATACTCATGCAATATCACTTGTGAATTCACAAGCGCTTCAACCGATCTTGAACCTTTTTCAAAAACCCTAGCCCTTATGTTAGCTTCAAGATTATATGGAGTATTTTTAAAAAAATCTTTTAAAGCAAATTCTTGCTTTACAAAGCCACTTTCATCTAAAATGCCTTTTAAATTATCTTGATATTTTTGCACTAAAACACTAGGATTTGAAAAAATATATTCTGGATATTTTGAATTTTTATATTCTTTTTTACTTACAAATAAATCAGCTTGATATTGTAAATTACTTGCTGGTGTTCCAAAAAGATATTTTGAGCTAATATTAAAATCTAATTTTTCATTTTCTTTTATACTTTTTGGAGTTTGTATAGATACTTTTATACGATTTGGCACTATATTTTGCACTAAAATTTCTTTATCAAAAATAGCATTTGCAAATTCTACTCTAGCTAAATACACTCCACTTAAAGCTTGTTGATCAAGTGAAATCTTTTTATAAAAAGTTCCATTACTCAAAGGATCAAGTTTAATTTTATCTAAAAACTTTTTATTGCGTGGATCAAAAAAACTCAAAAATATAGGGTGATTAACAGCTCCTTTATCATTTCTTGCAACCATAGTTAAATGTATATCATCACCTGGTCTATAAACCCCTCTTTCTGTGTAAATAAACACTTTGTTTTGAGAATTTTGCTCTAAACCATCTACATCAAAACCATCATATAATAAAGGCGAACTTAAGCGTAAAATAGAAGCTTGCTTATCTTTTGAAGCAATGATAAATAAAGCTCTTGACTCATCAATATCATCAAAAACAGCCAAACCATTATCATCGCTTGTCTTAGAAGCTAAAATTTGATTGCTTTTGCTAATTATATCAACCCTAACCCCACCTAAAGCCTTTTGTGTGGTAAAATCTCTTACATCGACAAAAAGTTTTTTATTTAAATTTTGAGCAATTAAAGCTATATCTGAAAAAATCAAATTTTTACTAATCTTTGCTTTTTGATCGAAAAATCTTTGCTTTTTCCAACTCTCCATACCCTCATCAAAAACATAATCAATATCTTCTTCTTTAAAATAAAGCTTAACTATAAACACACCACTTAAATCTTTTAAACCATCTAAAGCTATCTCATTTTCTTGCCATTGATTTTTAACATTTTTAATATCAAAGTCTTTTTTTAATACTACTTCACTAGTATAATCACTCTCTGAAAAAATATCGCTATCATAATCACTTAAATTTTTAGCACCTTGAAGATTTTTATATCTTAAATATTCACTTAAATTATTTGAAAATACCTGATGAACTTCTAAATGGATCTTTTTAATATTTAAACTTTTAAAAGCTATTTTTTTACTCGCTTTGCTAGATAAAAATACCCCTTGATTTGTAAAACTTATAGCAGGCTCATAGTCTTTTAAACTTACTTGAGTTTTATAGCTTTCTTTTGTACTAATTCCATCAGCGCTTTTAATCCCTTGAGCAAGTTGAATTTCATAAGTTTTATTTGGAGTAAAATTTCCTATGAGCTTGATTTTATTCCCAAATACCAATGCTTTAAAATCTACTTTGGGTGTAATAAAAATCAACTCTTTTAAATTTTGATCTTGCGAAATACTTTGAGAAAAAAGTAATTCTATGTTTTTATTGATTATATTTGCATTTTGAAATACAAATTCGTTCTTTGCAAGTAAAATATATTCTAAATCTATATTTTTCTCTAAACCTAAAATTTCTTTATCAAAAACTACTTTTATATTAGTGTTTGTATTTTTAATTTTTAATGGCTTAGAATACACACTTGCTATATCATCTTGGATGATAATTTTATCTATTTGAATTTCTTTTTCTTGTGCATTAATTTTTACAGCTTTTAACAACTCATCTTTATCAAAAGCATAAAAACTTTGAACATTTAAAATCAACACACTCTCATCATTTGATATATTTTGAAAATATCCTTTGACATCTAGTTTTTCAAAAGGAGTTTTTACTTTTAATTGTACTTTTTCATCAGCTACAATATCATTTAAGTCTATAAAAATATCATAATTTTGATTTGCTTTTAAAGAAGTGTATATGTTTAATCTTGTGGAAGTTTCAAGTTCATACTTTGCTTTTATTTTTTGATTATTAATAACAATTTCTCTTTCTTTTACAACACCTATGTTTTCTGTAATGATATTGGTATTAAATTCTATAAAAATACTATGCGTATTTTCATTAAAACCATAAGATCTTATAATAGAATTCTTATCTTCATTTTTAGAACATGCAAACAACAAGCTTGCAAGCAAAACAATAAAAAAATAATGTAAAAATCCTTTCATGGGTATCCTCTTTTTGGTAAATTTTTCAAATTATATCTAAATTCACTCTTGCTTCACTCAAAAAATTATATAATTCTTACATAAAAATAAAGGAGAAAAAATGAAAAAGAAAATCGCTGCATTATTAACAATTTTAAGTCTTTCAAGTCTTGCTTATGCAGATGGAATTTATGGTGTGATAGTAGATGTAAATGATGGTGCAAAAACTATTTTAATCGATACCACCTATGGAGAAAAAATGAATATAAAAATTCTACCAAATACAGAAATTGACATGGATGATTGTGGTATTTTTGGTATGGATAAATATGGCACTTTTAGAGATTTAAAAGTAGGAACTTTTATAGAAGCTGAAGTTTTCCATGGCTATACTCAAACAACACCAAATCCACAAACGCCAAATCAAGTTCAAAATATAACCGCTAAAGAAATTAAAATAGAATGCAAAAAAAGAGCTTATTAAGCAAAATAACTCCTAAAAAGGAGTTATTTTGATGCGTTTTTTTCTTGTATTAATTTGCATTAGCACTTTTGCATTTGCTTATAAAATTCAAGGTATTTTAAAAAACACTACTACACATACAATAAGTATTCAAACAAGTTTTGATAATAACTTAATTATTACCATTTTACCCCAAACACATATAGATATTTATAACTGCGGAATTTTTGGTAGCAATAAAAAACAAGCCAATGTGCAAGATCTAAAAAAAGGAAGTCTTGTTAAAGTTAAAGGCAGTAAAAATGGAAGCATTATCATTGCTGAAAAAATTATAGTAGAGTGTGATGATCAAAGAAGAGCTTATTAAGATAATAACTCTTCTTTATCGTCTTTATTGATTTTTTCTATATAAAGACTTTGTGAAGGAAATGCAAAACTTAGTTTATTTCTTTCGACAATCTTCATTAATTCAAGTAAAATACTTTGTCTTGCTTCTCTAAAACCTGCAGCATCAACTGCTTTAGTATAAAAATATACTTCTATATCAATAGAACTTGCGCTAAAGCCACTCACAGCCACATAAGTATTATTTTTATATCCTTCTAAATCATTCACTGAAACTAAATTTTGTCTATATCTAGCGCGGGTTCCACCATGATTTAGCGCACTATCATCAACTTGAGCTATCAAAGGACTAGTAGCTAATAAATATCTTATATCTTCTACACATTGCTCAAGTTGTTCAGGTCTTGCATCATAAGTTACACCTATAAATAATTTTACATGGCGTCCTATTTTTCTTTTACTCCAATTTTTTATATTAGTTCCCATAATAGTTGAATTTGGTAAAAATACCAAAGAATTATCAAAAGTTCTAATAGTAGTTTTTCTAAGCCCAATTTCTACTATAGTTCCTTCTATACCTGAAATTTCAACCCAATCGCCTTGATTAAAGCTGTTATCAAAAAGCAAAAGCACAGAAGCAAAGAAATTTGCAATAATATCCTTAGCTGCCAATGCCACAGCCAAACCACCAATACCTAAAGATGCAATCAATGCTGAAATATTAAATCCTAAATGTGATAAAACAAATAAAACAGCTATTACTATAATAATAAAATATAAAATTTTAATAATTAAATTAACCACTTCGCGTTTGCCACTTTTTTCAGCAAGCTTTGCCACAATTACCATACCATAACTATCAAAAATATTTATCACAAGCCAAGCAGTTAAAATAACATAAACAATTGATAAAATATTACTAATTCTTATATCTACAGGTGCAGGATAGTAAAAAATAGTAAAACAAATTCCAATAGCATAAGCAAACAAAAACCAACCCACTGGTCCTTGGAGCTTTTCTAAAAAGTGAGTTTTTATTTCTACATTTTCTGAATTTTTTCCAAATAAATGTATCAATACAAAATACAAAATTTTTGCAAGATAAAATTTCAAAGAATAAAACAAAACAATGACAATAATAGAAATAACTATTTTTCCAACATTTACACTACTAATAGAGGTTTGTTTATTAATATAATTAATGGCATTTTGCAAGCCCAAGCCCGTAAATAAAAAATTAGTTTCAAGCAAATTTGCATTATTTCTTAGATATACCAAAATTTCATTATATGACTTGATGGTATTTCTTAAATTATTTTCACTAAGCTCTAAGGTTCTAAGTTGAGTAATATCATTAATTTTCTCTTTATCTAAAGCAAAATTAAAAACTATATCTTCTTTTAATGAGTCAATGCTTTCATCAATAATTTTTTTTATTTTTTGACTTTGAGCGCCTTCTATAAAAACTTTTTCTAATTCAAATATACAAAGATAAAAATGTTCTGCAGAGGTTAAATTTAAAAGTTTGATTTTATTATCCACATAATCATAATATCTTTTTTTAGCTTGGGCATTTTCAACACTTTTTTGTAAAGCATTCTTAGTTTTTAAAAAATCTTTTGCTTCTTTATCATCAATCTTTTGAGATACCATTTTTAAAGGTAAAGTAGTCAAAAGAGCTGTTTTTTGTTTTTCTATTTCTTTGATATTATCTTGAAATTCGGTGCTATTTGTATCACCGGTTTTAAAACTTTCCAAAAGTAAATTAAGCTCTATATAATCTTGTACCAAAGCAAAAATACTATTCTTATCCTCTAAAGCATTTTTTTCCTGTGCATTCAAAGTGCTGATAAATAAAAATAATAAAATAATATTAACAATCTTTTTCATACTTTTTTCACCCTCTCTTGTATTAAAACAAAATTTTCAAAATTAAAATCATACTCATAAATTTCACCCGTTTCTATGATGTAATACCAAGCATGAAGTTCTATTTCTTTTTTATTTAAAGCTTCTTCTATACCTGGATAGGTTAATAAATTTTGCAAAGAATTAACCAAGTTCATTTTTTCAGTCATCCAAGATCGCATGGCTAAATCACTGCCTGCAACTTTTAAAACCTTATTTTTAATAGGCTCGAGCAAGGTAAGCCATTTTCTCACATTCGGCATACTCTTTAGCTCATTTTCATTTGCATATAAAGCCGCACAGCCACCACAATTACTATGTCCACAAACTATGATATTTTTTATATGTAAAGAACTAAAAGCATACTCAATAGCTGAAGTAGTTGCCAAAAAATCATCTCCTACTCTATAAGGTGGAACTATATTGCCTATATTTCTTACAACAAAAAGCTCTCCTGGACCTGTATTAGTAATTAAATTTGGTATAACTCTTGAATCAGCACATCCTATAAAAAGCGTGTGGGGATTTTGTTTATTTTTTAAACTTTCAAAAAGTTCTGCATGCTCTTTAAAATCTTCTTGCATAAATTTTAAAGCACCCTCGATCAAGTCTTTCAAAAAAAGTCCTTTTTTGCATTTTAATAAAGCATTATACTAAATTATTTTTACTTAAAATAAATCTATAAATTTATTTTTTGTTATATTTTTATACAATTTTAATCTTTTATTTATCTTTTTTTTGTAAATTTTAATTTTTAAAAATTATTGGAGGATTTTAATGAGTCTTTATGATAGAGATTATTCTAACTCTAAAACTCAAGAATTTGAAGGTTATGCTAGAAGTGATTTGAGCATTTTTATAAAACAAACTTATCAGCTTTTTGCTGCTTCATTATTAGCTGCAACAGCAGGTGCTTACATAGGAATTTTTGCCTTAGCACATTTATTTGCACAATCTCAAGCAACTTTTTGGATTTTATTTATCGTAGAAATTGGCTTGTTATTTGCATTACAATGGAAAAAAAGAGAAGCTCCGCTTAATTTAGTTTTACTTTTTGCCTTTACTTTTGTTTCAGGACTTACTTTAACACCACTTTTATATTCTGTTTTAGCACTTCCTGCAGGAGCTAGCATTATCGCTCAAGCTTTTGCTTTAACAACAGTGGCTTTTGGTGCTTTAAGCGTTTTTGCTATGAATACAAAAAGAGATTTTACTATGATGGGAAAAATGCTTTTTATAGCTTTAATTGTTATCGTAGTAGCTTCTTTAATTAATATCTTTTTTCAAAGTTCACTTTTAAGCTTAGCAATTTCTGGCATTGGTGCAATTTTATTTTCTTTTTACATTCTTTATGATACTCAAAACATCATTAGAGGAAATTATGAAACACCAATCGAAGGTGCAGTTGCGCTTTATCTTGATTTTATCAATCTTTTCATCTCTCTTCTTAATATTTTAAGAAGCTTTAATAGCAGATAAAAATTTGCGAGAAAAATTCTCGCAAATTTTCTTTACCTCTTTCAAGTTTTTATCAAACTTTTTAAGTTAAAATACTCATTTTATTTTCAATAAGGAAAATTCATGACTACTCTTTTAATTATTTTGCAATTTGCAATTGTTGTGATTATTTGTATTGCTGTTTTATTACAAAAAAGCTCAAGCATAGGACTTGGAGCATATAGCGGAAGTAATGAAAGCTTGTTTGGAGCAAAGGGTCCTGCAGGGTTTTTAGCTAAATTTACTTTTGTGATGGGTGTTTTACTTATCGCTAATACAATTGCTCTAAGTTATATGTATAATAATGCTAATTCTAACTCACTTGCTGAAAAAGCAGAACAAATTTTACCAAAGGCACCTGAAACAAACACAACTAGCATTCCAGTTGCACCAAGTGCTCCAATTAGCGAAAGTAATACTAGCAAATAAAAAAAGGAAATACCATGCTAAATGAAATTTATACCAAGCAAAAACAACAATCAGACAAAAGCTTAGAGGCTTTAAAAAAAGATTTTACTACCATAAGAACTGGCAAAGTAAATATAAATATACTTGATCATATTCATGTAGATTATTATGGTAGTGCAACTCCATTAAATCAAGTAGCAACAGTTTTAGCAACCGATGCTTCAACTATTAGCATTACTCCTTGGGAAAAATCAATGCTAAAAGCTATAGAAAGTGCTATAGCTGCGGCAAACATTGGAGTGAATCCAAATAATGATGGTGAAAGTGTTAAATTATTTTTTCCTCCTATGACAAGAGAACAAAGAGAAGAAAATGCTAAAAATGCTAAAGCTATGGGCGAAAAGGCTAAAGTTGCTATTAGAAATATTAGAAAAGATGCAAATGATGCGGTAAAAAAACTAGAAAAAGATAAAGCAATCTCAGAAGATGAAGCTAAAAAAGCTTATGATGAAGTACAAAAACAAACCGATAATTATACAGCAAAAGTAGATGAGTTAGTTAAAAACAAAGAAGCGGAACTTTTAAAGGTTTAAAATGAACTTAGAACAAATTTATAAAGATTGTGGAGCATACCTACAAGGACATTTTTTACTTAGCTCAGGGAAACACTCTGAGTTTTACCTTCAAAGTGCTAAAGTTTTAGAAAATCCAAAACTAGCAGGTGAGCTTTGTGATGAGCTTGCGAAAGTTATTGCCAGTTTTAATATTGAATTTGATAGTATTTGCTCGCCTGCCTTGGGTGGAATTTTAGCAGGTTATGAACTTGCTAGAGCTTGCAACAAACGCTTTATTTTTACTGAACGCGTAGAAGGAGTGATGAGTCTTAGACGCGGTTTTGAAGTAAAAAAAGGTGAAAAATTTATCGTTTGTGAAGATATTATTACAACAGGTGGCTCAGCACTTGAGAGTGCAAAAATCATTGAGAATTTAGGTGGAGAAGTAGTAGGTTTTGCAGCTTTAGCAAATCGTGGTTTTTGTGCTGTAAAAAATTTAAACAATCCAAGAAAAGAAAATGCAAAATTACCACAAAATTTACCACTTTTTGCACTAGGAAATTTTGAATTTGATATTTATGATGCAAATACTTGCCCACTTTGTGAAAAAGGCACTAAAGCTATCAAACCTGGTAGTCGTGGTAACTAATGAAAACTAAAGCAAAAATAGCCACTCGCTTTTTAAGATTTAAAGCCTTTTTGATTGATCTATTTTTGCTTTATGTGCCCATTTTGTATTTGTTTTATTTTACTCTTGGCTCTAAAGAAGCTTTTTTAAACAATCAACTTATAATTTTTTTGTGCCCATTGCTTTTTGGATTTTTACAAGCATTATTTTTAGTAAAAAAAGCTCAAAGTCCTGGACTTAAAGCTTATGATTTATACTTGATTGATATTAAAAATGGACACAAACTTAATTTTTTTAGAATAATCCTACGCTATGTAATTTTCATTATAAGCTTTGGCTTGTTGATTGGCTTTTTGGTAAGCTTTTTAAGAAAGGATACCTTAGCCTTGCATGATATTTTAAGCCAAAGCGCTATTGTAACAAAGGTGGAAAAATGAATAGAAAAAGAATTTATAATCCAAAATCAAATGAAACTTTAAATGATAGAAAAGTATTTAACGGCAACCCACATGGTATTTTAAATTTTACTAAAGCAAAATACACATGGGCTTTAAAACTTTGGGATTTAATGGAAGCAAATACTTGGTTTCCAAAAGAAGTAGATACAACAAAAGATGCACTAGATTATCGTTGCAATCTAACCGTAGCAGAAAAAAGAATGTATGATCTAGTTTGGTCTCAACTTATCTCAATGGATAGTTTTCAAACAAACAATCTTGCTGATAATATCAACCCTTATATCACAGCACCTGAAATCAATGCGGTTTTAGCAAGACAAGCTTATGAAGAAGCAAATCACTCAAAATCTTATGCAGTGATGGTTGAAGCAATCTGTGAAAATACAGACTTAATTTATGAAATGGAAAAACACGATGAGACTTTAAGAGAAAAAAATGATTTCATTTCAAGTATTTATGAAGAATTAGCTGGCGAAGTAGATGATAATAAACTTTTACTTGCAATGGTAGCAAATCAAATTCTAGAAGGAGTGTATTTTTATAGTGGTTTTACTGCTATTTATGCTTTAGCGCGTGCAGGAAAAATGCTAGGTTCAGCACAAATGATACGCTTTATACAAAGAGATGAAATTACTCATTTATTATTATTTCAAAATATGATTAATTCTGTGCGTAAAGAAAGACCTGATTTGTTTAATGATATCAATATAAACAAAATTTATGATATGTTTAAAAAAGCAGGTGAACTTGAGATCAAATGGGGTAAATACATCACTCAAAATCAAATCATGGGTTTTACAGACGATATTATAGAAGAGTACATTCACTATCTTGTTGATCAAAGACTAATAGCTATTAATCTTGATAAAATTTATAATGCAAAACATCCTATTAAATGGGTAGATGATTTTTCTAAATTTAATGATCAAAAAAGCAATTTCTTTGAAAGCAAGGTTACAAACTATTCTAAAGGGAGTTTGAGTTTTGATGACTTTTAAGTCACAAAACTACCCATATTTTACATTTTTTTAAACTAAAATTCTCTTTTTATTTAATATTTTATTTTTATTTATTTCATTATTGTAAAATCCGCCATTTTATTTTATTAGTAAAGGGGTGATTATGGAGTTTTTAGAACTTTTGCTAGTCTTTATTGCCATAGTTCTCATGATAATTAAGCCTGAAAAAGAAAAACTAGCTTTTTCTATACTTGTAATTTCATGGGCTATTATGGTATTTGACTATTTAGGTCGCAAATCAGGCGCAATCTTAGGCCTAATGAATCTATAAGGTGGCAAATATGTGTGATATTAACAAAACTAAATTTTTTTATTTTTTAATGTGCTTGGCAGGTTTTTTAATCATTTTAATGCCTGTTGGAATTGCAAATTTAATTTTTGGTTATATGCTAGGTGATAGCCCTTGTACTTCTTGTTGGGGCCAAAGAGAATCAATGATTTTCATTGGCGTAGCGGCTTTATTTATTGTGCGTTATGGTATGAAAGGTAAATTTTTAGCTTTCCTTTTAATCGCGACTGCATTTGGTTTATGGCAATCATTTAATCATATAAGTGGCCATGCACACCGTGATCTTGATCAAGGTTTTGGTTTGCCTATTTTTGGTTTGCATACTTATTTTTGGGCTGAAGTAGTATTTTGGGCTGTGGTTTTATTGCTTGGTGTTATTTTTGCCTTTGCTCCAAAATTTGGTTCTTTTGAAAAAGAAATGGAAGGAGTTAGTTTTAGAAAATTAACTAAATTTAACCTAGCTGCTATGGTTATTGTTGCTTTTATCGTAGCTTCAAATGTCTTCCAAGCTTTCGTAAGCACTGGTCCTATCCCATATAGCGGACAAGGTGATCCAGTTCGTTTTAGTTTAAATCCAAAATATATTATTTGGGATGATTCAGGCTGGAATAAAAGTTGGAAAAGCATTTCTTTCTTAGGAAAACGCGATGTTAAAGAACCTGATTTTGCTTTTGCTCCTGCTAATGAAAAACTAGGTATTGAATTTGATAATAATATCAGTAATGCTCCATTTACAAATATCGATGATAATCTAAAAATCGTAAATGAAACAAAAATTGATTTTCCTAAAGCTATCAATACACTTGATTATATCAATGGAGAATATGTCGCAAGTTCAAAATGGGAAGTATTTTTCCTAGATGATAATTTTAGTACTAAAACAGATTTTCTATTAGACCCATATTTTTCAGCCACAATTAATCCTATCATAGGAATTATTCCTTATTTGGACAACAAATACATCTTAATGGGCTCTAATAAAACTTTCTTAAGATTTGCTCAAAATCCTAATGCAGATGAAGCTTTACAATATGCTGATTTTATTAGAGGGGCAAATAATTTTGAAGGACAAGGTGAAAACCTTGGTCGTGGTAGAATTGACACAGTTAGAGCTAAATTCCATCATATTTTAAGCACAACTACTGATGGAAAATACATGTATCTTGCTACCGTTCCAAACAATAAGGATGCTAAAACTTTTGTAATTTCTAAAATTTCTTTAGCAGATAGAGTTCTTTCAGCTGAATTTACTCCTAAAGCTGAGTTAAAAGAAGGAAAAACTTTGGGCGATCTTTATATAACTTCAATGGCTTTTAAAAATGGTAAAATTTATGCATTAAGTAAAAAGCATAATGTTATTGCTGTAATTGATCTAGACAAAGAAGAAGTTGTAAAAACTATTTCGTATCCAGAAAATATAACTAACGCAAGAAGCTTATTCTTCAAAGATGGTAAAATGCACATCTTATCTTATCAAGATGGATCAAATATCCTTTATACACTTGATTAATCTTAAGGCGTTTTTACGCCTTAAGGATTTTAAAGCTAGATAAATAAAATTTAAGATAAAATAACACTTTTTATCAAGGAGTGCTTATTGATTCATATATTTGAACAAAAACAATGTCAAACTATGGCAGAAGAAATTCGCAAAAACACTTTCATTAATGAAGAATTATTTGAAGCTTTTTGTTCTACTCCAAGAGAAATTTTTTCACCTTTAAAAATGCATGCTTATAGACTTGATGCGCTTCCTTTAATGGGTAATCAATGGATAAGCTCACCTTTAACTGTGGCCAAAATGACTATGGCGCTTGATTTTAAAGAAGCTGATAGTGTTTTAGAAATAGGTTGTGGTAGCGGGTATCAAGCTGCGATTTTAAGTAAGCTTATTAGAAGAGTTTTTACCATAGAACGCATTGAAAAACTTGCAATTAGTGCTATAGAAAAATTTAAAAAACTAAACTATGCTAATATTCATGTAAAATTTGATGATGGGCAAAATGGCTGGAAAAATTATGCACCTTATGATAGAATTTTACTCTCAGCTTATATAGAGCATATTCCAAATGTATTATTTGATCAACTTGAAAATAACGGAATTTTGGTAGCTCCTTTACTTATAGGAAATCAACAATTCATCACTAAATTTACCAAAAAAGATGGCGAGATTAGCAAAGAAGTTTTAGATGAATGTCTTTTTGTGCCTATCAAAGATGGCAAAGAATAGTTAAAATTTCATTTTTAAAATAATAAAACCATATTCATCTTTATATTCACCCTCTTGTAAAAAACCATTTTTCTGATAAAATTTATATGCCTTATAATTATCTTTATTTACTTCAACATATTTCAAATGATAATCATTGATGGCTTTAGATATTAAAGTAGTGTCTATACCTTTGTTAAAATATTTTGAACTTAAAAACATCATTTCAATTTTATCATCCACAAATGCTAAAAATCCAATCATTTTGTCTTTATTATAACAAATCAAATAATTTAAACTAAAGAATACTTGAGAATTTAAAAGATCATTTTTAATCTTTTCTCTATCAAAATCAGATAAAAAATCATGGGAATGTTTCACACTATCCTCCCATATATCGATCAATTTATCCTTAATATTGTCTATAATTTCTTTAAAATATTTAATTTTAATATAATTATTTTTAAATATAAGCTTCTTGTAGGATTTATTTTTTTATAATTATATTAAAAAAGGAATATTATGAGTTTTAAAAAAATACTTTTTGGCTTATTTACTACTAGCATGCTTTTTGCCTATGAACAAATGCCTCAAAATGCCTCACATGGAAATTTCATAGACAAAGACAAATGGAAAAATTTAGATAAAAACTGGATTTACTGTGAAAGTGGGTTAAATCAAGATTTTATTAATATAAATAGTAAAAAGGCTGCAAATAAAAATCATTCTTTAGAATTTAACTACTCAAACAATTCTTTTGGTTTGATAAATGATGGTTATACCATAAAAATGTATTTTGCAAGCAATGGAAGCCATATCATGCTAGACAATACAGCTTATAATTTATCTCATTTTCACTTTCATAGTCCATCAAAGATTTCTATTGATAAAAAGCCTTATCCTTTAGAAATTCATTTTAGCCATGTAAGTCAAAAAGGTGATATAGCAGTGGTTGTGCTGTTTTTACAAGAAGGTGCGGAAAATCCTTTTATTAAAAAAATCATCCGTGCTTTTCCTAAAAAAGAAGGCGATAAGCTTTATGTTCAAAGCTTAAGCGCTAATGAGTTATTACCAAATAATCTTCAATCTTTTTACATCTTTAAAAACAAACTCAACAAGCCTTGTAATCAAAAAATCACTTGGATAGTTTTAAAAGACATAAGCTATGCCTCTAAAGAGCAAATCCAAACTATACAAAATTTAATGGGAAAAAATGAGAATTTAAAAATACAAGAAATTAATAATTTAGAACAAAATGATTAAGTAAGCTAAACTTAATCATGTATAAAAGTTTGAATTTTTTCTAAATTAGCTCTAAAAAGTTTAAAATTTAACTCACTTGAAATTTTTAAATCAGCAAAAAAAGGATTTTTCAAACTTGCTATGAGTAAATAATCATCTTTTTTCAAAACTCTTTGTGTAGAAAATTCTTTATCCTTTACTTTTTCAAAAATACTTTCATTTGACTTAATATCTTCTTTTAATTTCTTACTATAAAGCAAAATTCCACAAAAGAAATTCCCAAATTCATCTTTAAATTTCACATCATAAAGAATAAAATCATCAAAAATAAAAGAATTTTGAGAATGATAAGTTTTTAAAGAAAAGTCAAAAGCAATTTTTTCAAAATCTTTCTGATAAAAGCCTTGTTTATCAAATTTAGCATTATTTTGTTTTAAAAATTCCTCACACATTTTAAATACAAGCTCATTGCGTCCCCACATAAGCTTTCTTCCTAAAATTCTAAAAAACAAAACTCCTGCTAAAACAGCAAAAAACAAAGCTATAATCACATCTTTGCTAAATTGAAAAGCAAGAAAAAATATAACCAAAGCTTCAGCAAATGCTAAAATTTGTAAAGCTTTGAGTCTTTTATTTAAAGCTTGTCTTATGGCTTCAAAATCCATTAAGACTTAGCCTTTTCCATTCTTTTTCTTTGAGTAGGATCAAGATATCTTTTTCTAACTCTAATATTTTGTGGAGTAACCTCTACAAGTTCATCTTCTTCTATCCACTCTAATGCTCTTTCAAGGCTTAATTTTCTAGGTGGTACAAGCTTAATCGCATCATCACTACCACTTGCTCTAACATTAGTTAAATTTTTACCTTTAATAGGATTAACATCTAAATCATTTGGGCGTGAATGCTCACCTATAATCATGCCTGTATATACTTTTGTTTGAGGATCGATAAACAACACCCCTCTATCTTGTAAGTTAAATAAAGAATATCCTAGTGCAACACCATTTTCCATAGAAATTAACGCGCCATTATTTCTTTTTTCAACTGCTCCACTAAATGGACGAAACTCTAAAAAGCTATGGTTCATAACACCCTCGCCTTTGGTATCTGTTAAAAATTGTGATCTAAATCCTATAAGCCCACGCGCAGGAATTTCAAACTCAAGTCTTGTTTGACCATCTCCAGTTGGTGTCATAGTTTTCATTTCAGCTTTTCTTTTACCTAGTTTTTCAATCACTACTCCGGTAAAATCATCAGGCACATCAATCACTAAATGCTCAAACGGCTCTGTTTTAACACCATCTTCTACCTTAACGATAACTTCAGGTCTACCCATACAAAACTCAAAACCTTCTCTACGCATATTTTCGGCTAAAATAGTTATTTGAAGTTCACCTCTTCCACTTACTTTAAATTTACCCTCGCCTGTGCTTTCATATTTCATAGCAATATTAGTTTTCATTTCAGCTTCTAAGCGTTCTGCGATTTTATTTGAAGTTACATGCTTACCTTCAGTACCCGCTAAAGGACCATCGTTTACTGAAAATACTATACTTAAAGTTGGCTCTTCTATATGTAAAGGATCAAGCGGCATAGGGTTATTTGGATCTACCACGCTATCTCCTACATCTAAAGCTTCAAAACCTGCAATCGCTACAATATCGCCTGTCCCTGCTTCTTCAATGTCCATTTTTTCTAGACCCATAAAACCAATAAGCTTTGAAATTCTTCCATTGATTTTAGAGCCATCTGCTTTAGCAAGCATAACATTTTGATTTTTCTTTACTTTACCATTAAAAATTCTTGCAATACCTATTTTACCAACGAAATTATCATAACCTAGAGTAAAAACTTGAAGCTGTAAAGGATTTTCATCACTACCACTTGGAGCAGGCACACGCTCAAGTATAGTCTTAAACAATGGTTCCATGTTAGTGCTTTCATCTTCAAGTGCAAGTTTTGCATAACCATTTTTAGCAGCCGCATATACTACTGCAAAATCAAGTTGTTCATCATTTGCCTCTAAAGCCACAAAAAGATCAAAAATTTCATTGATTACTCTTTCAGGATCAGCAGCTGGCTTGTCGATTTTATTAATAACAACAATAGGTTTAAGCCCTAAAGATAAAGCCTTTTTTACCACAAATTTAGTTTGAGGCATAACCCCTTCTTGTGCATCAACTAAAAGCAAAACCCCATCAACCATTTTTAACACACGCTCAACTTCACCACCAAAATCAGCATGGCCTGGAGTGTCTATGATATTTATTTTTGTGCCTTTATAATTAATAGCAGTATTTTTAGAAAGTATAGTGATACCTCTTTCTTTTTCTATATCATTACTATCCATTACACGCTCAGCTATTTGTTCACGCTCATTAAAAGTTCCTGATTGTTTTAAAAGCTCATCTACCATTGTTGTTTTACCATGATCAACATGAGCTATAACAGCTATATTTCTAATATTATCCAAGTTTTTCTCCAAAGTCTTAAATTTAAAATCTAATATTATATAAAAAAAATGCTTAAAAATTAAGATTTAAAAATTGGAACACTTGTTGCTTTTGTCTTGAGTAAGAATTATTTTTAAGGAGAAAAATATGTCAAACCTAAATACTCAAATCTTTAACGCTAACTTAGAAAAACAAGGAACTTCAGTTTTAAATAGTAAGCATTTTATGGAACTTTTAAATTATTTAGAAGTTATAAATTCAAATGAAGAAAAAGAATTAAATTATGCAAAACTTTCAAGTAAAGTAAGTGAAATTTTAGATGATGCTCAAAATGAAAATGCGGTTTTAAATGCTAAAAACATAGAAGAATTATTAGTGATATTTAAAAATTTTAATCTTACTCATGAAAATTTAAAACTTGATTGTGCAGCACAATTACAAAATTTATTTCCAAATTTAGCAAAAAATAATTTTTTAGTAGGTTAATTAATGTCTAATATCCAAGCTAGTGATGCTTTAAACTTACTAAGCATCACTCCACAAAATGAAAACCCAAGTAAAGAAAACACTAGCTCACAAAGTGATGGCGAGGAATTTTTAAATTCCTTATTGCAAGCAATAAATGAAAAAGATGGAAGTTTACCAAAAGATTTCAAGACTCCACAAAAAGATGATAAAGTTAATGATAAAATTTTAAAAGATGATGTCAAAGATAAAATACCGCTGGATGAAAAAGATGCTTTGAAGCTTTTTGAGGGTGCAAATTTTATGCAAATTCTTTCTTTATTGGAGGTTTTACAAAGCGATAGCAAGGATATAAAACTAAACAAACTTGTCCAGGATAATACTGCTATTTTAGCTCTTGAAAAAAATCTACACAAGCTAAAAAATATAAAAAATATTAATGAGCTTTTTAATGTGGCAAAAGAGCTTGGATTAAACATCAAAAATATAAAATTTGAACAAATTAAAGATTTAAAAGAAGCCTTTCCAAATCTTGATAAAAAAGGTTTTTTTGAAATACCAAAACAAAATAATAATACTAATGTTTTTCAAGATTTAATCAATCAAAAAATTACCAAGCTTTTAAAAGAAGAACCAAATACAAGCAAAAATATAAAAAGCAAAGAAAACGAAGGTGTGTCTTTGCTTTCTTCTGCTTTAAAAAATATAGAACTTCCAAAAAAAGATATAAAAACACAAGCAAAAGAAAACATTCAAAACATATATTTTAAAGAAAAACTAGTAGAGAAAATTCAAATTCAAGATGAAAAAGAAATAAAAAACGCAAAAAATATCCAAAATACAACAACAAAATTCAATGAAAAACTAAGTGATATTGAGTTAATTAATCTTACTCAAAACACAAACCTAAAAAAAGATATTAAAGAAAAAGAAAAGCTAGATTTTAAAGAAATATTAAAGAATGAAAAACTAACTATTAGCGAAGATAGCTTTAGTAAAAAAATAAGTTCTGTTTTAGAAAATTCAAAAGATTTAAAAACTGAATTAACAAATATAAAAAATACTCAAAATATACAAAATCAAAATCAAGATTTAAAAATTAACTTAGAAAATCAATTGGCCCCTCAAGATAAACATTTAAAAATAGATAAAAATAATCAAAATATAGATAATTTTAGTGATATTTTTAAACACACAAAAGAGTTTTCAAAAGATGAAAATGATCATAGTGAAGAGAATTTAAATTCTTATGTAAGGGAAATGAATAGGGTTTCTAATAATTTTATAAAAAATCAAAATATTCCTATGAAAGAAACTTTTAATGATTTTGCCCAAGAATTTAAAGAAAAACTAGAAAGCTACAAAGCACCTATAACTCGCTTTAGTATAACTCTTAATCCACATAATCTTGGAGAAGTAGAAGTAACTTTAGTCCAAAGGGGTTCAAATTTAAATATTAGCTTTAACTCTAATCAAAATACCTTAAATCTTTTTATACAACATCAAGCTGAGTTTAAAAATGCTCTTGTAAATATGGGATTTACAAATTTAGAAATGAATTTTAGTAATCAAGAAAGAAAAGAACAAAGCAATCCGCAAAGACAAAAAAACAACAATAGTAAAGAAGATAAGGTGAATTTTGAAAAAGAAATTCAAGAAAAACCAAGCTTAGAAATGGTTTTAGCAAAATATTTTTAAATGGAATATTTTTTGCTTTGAGCTTTAAAAATATATAAAAAAGGATTTTTATGTCAAATATAAACACACAAACCCTTCAAGGTCCTTTAGCAACGCTTAGTACTAAAGATATGCCAAATGCTAAAGGAAGCACTAGAGCCGGTGAAGGTGATAGCGGGTTGATTTACAACCCTGGGGCAGAACTTGACAAGGATGCTTTTTTAAAGCTTCTTTTAATAGAACTCCAACATCAAGATCCAACAGATCCTATGGACACTGAAAAAATGCTTACCCAAACGGCACAACTTTCAGCACTTGAAATGCAAGATAATACTAATAAAACCATGACTCAACTTGTAACTGCGATGACAAAACTACAAAATTCTATTGCAGCAAGCACAGGTATGAGCGCACTAGCTGCAGTTGGAAAACTTGCAACAGTTAAAGATAATTACCTTGTAGTGGCAGATGATGATATACAATTTCAAATTAATATGTATTTACCACAAGAACCACAAAAAGGTAAAAAGACTGATATTGATATTGAAGGTTTTGAACTTAAGAAAAATGGCGAAGATAAACTAGATATAACAGGTAAAGTTGATAAAGAAATAGCTGAACCTGGAGAAACTATACATATAAAATTAAAAGATGACAAAGGTCAAGAAGAAACGGTTCAAGCAGTAGTTGGAGAAGATCAAACATTTAAAATAGTAGGACATACCCCAAGTGTTGATATCAAAACAGCAAAGATTGATTCAGCTTATAAATCAGACAGCACACCTGTAACATTTACTATTTATAATGAAGCAGGAGATCCTGTAAGAACAATGAGTGTTAAAGATATGAGTGCTGGTATGAAACAAATCGTTTGGGATAGAACAGATGATAGTGGAAGTCCTGTACCATCTGGAAAATACTATGTAAGAGCAAGTTATATAGGTGAAGATGGCACAACTGTTAATTCAACTTATGGTGCTTATCCTATCACTGGAGTTAAATTTGAAGAAGGTGAAGCTCTAGTTGGTATGGGCGGTAGCTGGGTTAAATGGGAAGATATTAAAGAGATTACAGGATAAAATCATGTTTACAGCATTTTACAATGGAGTAAATGGAGTAAAATCCCAAAGTTATGGTATAGACAATACCGCTCATAATATAAGCAATGTCAATACAGTCGGTTTTAAATACTCTGATGTGGCATTTAAAGATGTATTTTATAGCACCATAACAACACAATCATATAACAAAGGTCAAACTGGTTATGGTAGTGTAGCAGGAGCTACTAATGATATTTTTGAACAAGGTCCGTTAGTTTCTACTGATAATGAATTTGATGTAGCAATTGCCGGAAAAGGCTTTTTTGGTGTAAGTAATGCCAATGGGGTTTATTATACTAGAAATGGTGCTTTTAAACCTGATGCAAATGGATTTTTAGTAGATTCAAATGGAAATTATGTACTTGGAACTATGAATCCATCATTACAAGAAATTCAACTAAGTGATAGAGTTTCTAATATGTTTGGTCAGATTATGGGACAAAAAGTCACTACAGCTTGGAGTGGAACACCTGGACAGAATTTACAAATGGGCGGAGTTAATACTCAAGGACCTATTTCTGTACCTAAAAATCTTTACTTACCACCTCAACCAACGCAGAATATAACTTGGAGTGGAAATTTAGACACAAGCACCAAAACAGAAGCAGTAAATGTAGATGTAGATGCTTCTAAATTTGAATTTAGTAAAAATGAAGATGGTAGTGTAAAAATTTCAGGTAGTGTAAAAGATGAACAAATTTATGGTATAAAACCTGGCGATACTATATATTTTAAAATCACTGATGAAAAGGGTGCTAGTCAAACATTACAAGCTACTTTAGATGAAAATTTAGCTTTTAGTATCGACAATCAAAAACTAGATAAAGTCGATTTAGAAACAGCCAAATTAGAATCATCTCACTTAAGCGTTGAAAAAGAAGTAGCTGATAGCACAGAACTTTCTGCAAAATTAATAAATCCTGATGGATCTATTAGTTGGGTAAAAGTTAAATTAGATAGAGTTTTACCGCAAAATGGTACAGATTTAGAATACAAAGCCGTTGCACAAGTGTATGATAATGATGGCAATAAAATAGGTGGAACAACTGAAGGTTTAATCACTTTTAACGAATCTGGAGCTTTAGTATCTAACACCTTAAATTCAGTAGATAATAATGGAACAAGGGTTAATATAAATCTTGGTTCTTATTATGATCCAAATATACCAAATTCAGGCTATGATGGACTTCATGCTTTACAAAACAAACAACCTTCAGTGCATACACAAACAGATGGTAAGGGCGAGGGGTTTTTAAATAATTATTCTATTAACACAGATGGTACTATCATCGCCACTTTTACCAATGGAGATCAAATAGCTATGGCAAAACTTGCTTTGTTTAATTTCACAAACGAACAAGGCTTGGAAAAGCTAGGGGAAAATCTTTATGGGCAAACAGGAAATAGCGGTAATCCAACTTTTTTACTTGATGCTAATGGAAATTTCAGCACAGCAACTTTTAAAGGTTCTTATTTAGAGCAATCTAATGTAGATTTATCAGTAGCTTTTACTAACTTAATCACTCTACAAAAAGCTTATGATTCAAGTAGTAAAAGTATCACAACAGCCGATCAAATGATACAAAAAGCAATCAACATGAAACGCTAATTTTAGCTTTTCATGTTTTATTTATATTTTTTTGCTCTAAGATATATTTTACCTCTTGCTCAAAAAATTCATACACCCTAAGCTGAACCAAAGATTCTTCTTCATTTTTATCTATTAAACGCTCAAGTTTATCAAATTTTATCTTTTGTATATATCTTGGATTTTTTTTCAAAAGCAAAGCAATATTTTTAAGTAAAGTATCCAAACTAAGCTCACTTTTTAAAACTCTATCTACATATTCTTTAGAAGTTTGCACCAAAATTGCTTGCCTGCTTTTATCTTTTGGATAAATTTCGCTAGCAATATCAGCTAAAACTTGCCAAATTTCTGCTTTTATATTTTTATTTGCCACAATAATAGCCGCAAAAGATTTTGCTCTAAATTCTAAAGACAGATGACTAGGAACAAAAAATTCTCTAAATTTAGATAAAAAATTTGCAAATATACTCAACATACTTCACCTCAATGTTTTTTAAGATATTTTAAGATATTATTTCAACTGCCTTCTCTTAGACCTGTGCAATGCTATTTTTAAGCACCGCTTCAGGGTGGGAACACAGCAGAGCACTTAGACTTAGTGTGTGCCGCAGTCATCTGGGAGAGGGTTTTAAAGTTTAAAATACCCTTTAATATCCTCACAAATCCTAAAGAAATTTACCCCATTAATAGTCGGATTTGTTTTAAAATACTCATACATTCCCACAAAACCGCTTTCAAGCTCTTTAGACTTTACTCCATAGCTAATCGATAAAGCCGCTTCTATAAAAGCTGCTAGCTTATCACAATATTTCAAAGCCTTTCCATCAATAGCCTTAAAACGATCCTCATTAACCGCATCTAAACTACCACTATAAACACTTGGTTTGTTATTAAAAATACGATTTTCAAATTCATTTTTTACAAAGGCACTTTCTTCATTTTGTCCTTCTCTAATACCAAGTATATAACTAAATTCTTCTCTAAAAGATAGTGGTATAAAAGGTAAAATTTTCTCATTAATAAGTTTCATTTCATACTCATTGATGATTTCATTTAAACCATCTATGCCATATTTTACCGGAGAGATGATATCTCTAGTTAAACTTTCAGGCAAATCATGAAACAAAGCACAATAAAAATTGCTTTCTATCCTACCATCGCATGCTTTTACTTCTAAAGAATAAAAATAAGACAAAATAGCTACCACAAGCATATGTCCTAAAACCGCAGTTTCTGGAATCCTTGGAGTTTGTGCCCATCTTTTTTGAAAACGCAAGCGTCCGCTTAGATCGATTATTTTAGAAATTTTTTGATTAAGGGCTATTTTTCTTGCGCCAATTAACTCATAATAATCTTCTAATTCCTCTTCAACCTTAGCCTTAATCTCATCAATATCACTTAAAAATGAACTAGTTTGATAAACTATATTAAACTCCCACCTTGTCGCAAAATAAGAAGCAGCTTTTAAAACAAGCCTTTCTTTTGCACAATCTTTACCTTGCAAAAAAAGCTCATAGCGTTTTAAAAACTCACCGTTTTCTATATCTTGAATCATTGGTGCGATTTTACTTAACACCCAAGCACTTACTTGCTCATTTTTTGCACGCGTTATCTCATGATACACATCAGGGCGTATATCAGTCACTACCACCCTACTTAAAAACTCAAAAATTCCTGCTTCTATGATAAAACGCATATTGACATCTTTTTCCATTTTAGCAATGAAATAAGCAATGATAAATTTATGTGCTTGTTTATCAAGCTCGACTAAATTTGTCATTCTAGGATAATCATTCCACCTTGATATAGAAGCAGCTTTAAAAATATGCTCTATCAATTCTACACTAATCATTTATTTCCTTTTTTTGCTGTGATTTTACTTTATTTTATAATCTTTAGCAAATTTTAGATATGTTTGAAAATGAATTAGAGTGATTAAAAGCTTTCTATATCACTTAACTTAAGATAAACCTCATCATTTTTACCAAGCTCTTTGTGATGATAAATACTAAAAATATGTCCTTCCAAACTCACGCCTAGCTCATAAAAATCCCCATAAAACACACATTCTAAAACGCTAGCTTTTAAAGGAGTTTGTGTTATTGAAATTTGTATATCACTAGGACGTAAAATGCCATTTTTACTTTGTAAATATGCTTTAAAATTCTCATCTAAAATTGTATTTGGATCTATAAAAAATGCTTCGCCCAAAAAACAAGCACTATCTATATTTTTAGGCTTACAAAAAAGCTCTTTAGCACTTCCATAGTCTAAAATTTTCCCATCCTTAATCAAAGCGATATTGTCTGATAAATAAAAAGCATCGTCTTTATCATGCGTAACAAAAATAGCACTAAGCTTATGCTCTTTTAAAATATTTTTGATTTCTTTGCGCATTTTAACGCTTAAAGTGTGATTTAAATTTGAAAAAGGTTCATCAAAAAGTATGATTTTTGGTCTTGCAACTATGGTTCTTGCTAATGCTACTCTTTGAGCTTGCCCACCGCTTAGCTCATTTGGATAGCGCTTTAAAAGTGTATTTAAACTTAAAATTTCCAAAACCTCATCAAGTCTTTGTTTTTGCTCGTTTTTACCCAAAGAGCTTATACCAAAGCATATATTTTCTTCTACATTTAAGTGCGGAAACAAAGCATAATCTTGAAACAAAACTCCCACATCACGCTCTTGTGGAGCTAAATACATACTCTTAGAAGCAACTAGTTTATCTCCTATATAAATACTACCATCATTGATTTCAAAAAAACCCGCTATACAACCAAGCAAAGAACTCTTACCACAGCCACTTTCTCCCAAAATACTGACAATCTCGCCTTCTTTTAAGCTCAAAGAAATTCCTTTTAAGACCTCTGTTTTTCCAAAAGATTTGTAAAGATTGTCAATTTTTAAGATTTCCATTATTGTCCTTTTTGGTTGTTTTTATTTTGCAAATAATGCATTAAAAATGTAGGGATAATCCCAAATAACACTATAATCAAAGATGGCAAAGAAACATTGTAAATTAACTCATTTTCACTATAAGCAAATACAAGCGATGAAAGCGTTTGAAAACCTGAAGGTGAAAGTATAGTTGAAATAGGTAATTCTTTTAAAATATCCACACAAATAATCACCACAGCTAAAGCTAAATAATGTTTCATCAAAGGAAAATGAATTTGAGTGAAAATTTTAAGTGGTTTTGATTTTAAGGTTAAATTTGCATAGTCTATATTTTTAGAAATTCTCTCATAGCCTGATTGGGTTGCAAAAATTCCAGAAGCTAAAAATCTCACAAAGTATCCAAAAAACAGCACTAAAAATCCACCACCTATGGCATACTCAAAAGACAAAAGATCAAAAATATAATTTAACACACCCAAAATCACTAAAATTCCCACAGCTACCACAGCTCCAGGTAAAGAATACCCCAAAGTCGTAAGCCAAAGGATGATTTTAGAAGCTTTTGTATCATTTAAACGCACTATAAAACATAAATAAAATGCCACCCCTACAATAGCAAAAGAACTCACCAAAGCCACACTAAGACTATAAAATGCAGGTGTTAAGACATTGCTTAAATTTTGCATAAAATCAAACCCGGCCCAATAAACAAGCCACATAATAGGCACGACAAAGGCTAAAAATGCCACTAAAAAGCACCATAAAAAGGCTAAAAATGCCCTAAAGCCTTTTAACTCATCTTTTGGGGTAGGTAAAAACACATTTTGATTAAAGCATTTTTTACCTCTTTGAATTTTTTCTAAAAGCATTAAAAATGCGATAAATACAAGTAAAGCCACGCTTAAAGCCACAGCACTGACTTCATCGCCACCACTTCCCCATGTTCTAAAAATTCCTGCACTAAAAGTATCCACGCCAAAATACGCCACCAAACCATAATCACTCAAAACCTCCATAGCCACCAACAGCAAAGCACCCACTATACCCACACGGCAAAATGGCAAAATCACTTTAAAAAATGTTTTTAAATTAGAAGCCTTAAGTGTTTTGGCACTTAAAATGATATTTCCAAGTCCATAAGCAAAGGTATTTTTAGCAAAAAAATACACATAAGGATAAAGAGCAAAAGATAAAATCACAATCACGCCATATGCATTCATGATATCTATACGCCTATCAACACCTAAAAGCGTGGGAATTAAGCCTTGAAATTCAAACAAATCAATCCAAACAAAACCCATTACATAAGAAGGTATAGCCAAAGGTAAAATCAAAAACCATTCAAAAAATTTCGAGCCAAAAAATTTATAAAAAGCTATCAAATAAGCACTAATTAATCCTATAATCAAACACAACACTAAAGTCCCAAACAATATAAAAGCACTACCAAAAATATACCTTGGTAAGACATTTTTACTCAAATGTTTTAAGGTATTAATATCTATAAAAGGAAGGTGTAAGATAATAGCAAGTATAGGCAGTATGATTAAACTACAGAAAAAAAAGGTGGCAAAAGACCACCTTAAACTTAAAAATTTCAAATTTTATTTTTCCTTAAAATTATTTCCATTGAACTTCATCAAAAATCATTAAAGCTTCTTTAGCATTACCCCAATAAGCTTCGAAATTTGGCTTTTCTACTTTAAACTCGCCCCAAGATTGTAAAATTTTAGCAGGTTTTACTTCTTTATTTACTGGATACTCATAGTTTTGGTTTGTTAAAATTTCTTGTGCTTCTTTTGAAAGCATAAACTCGATAAATTTAACCGCAGCTTCTTTATTTTTAGAAGTTTTTAAAACACCTATACCACTTACATTGATATGTGTTCCTCTATCATCTTGGTTTGGAAAAATCACTTTTACTGAATTTGCAGCTTCAACATCTTTAGGATTTTTTGAATTTGCTAAATGTCCTAGATAATAACTATTTGATATAGCCACATCGCCTTCTTTTGCATAGATTGCACGAATTTGATCACGATCCCCACCTTTTGGAGTGCGTGCAAGATTATTTGCTATGCCTTGTGCCCATTCTTTTGCTTTTTCTTTGCCCAAAGTATCTATCATAGCACTTAACAAAGAAATATTATAAACATTATTTGAACTTCTTACTAAAATCTTACCTTTAAATTTAGGATCAGTTAAATCTTCATAAGTTTTAATCTCTCCATCTTTAATTCTATCTTTAGAAGCGATGATGATTCTTGCTCTTGTTGTAAAAGCATACCATTCGTTATTTTTGCCTCTTAGCTCTTTTGGAGAAAGTTTTTCTAGCTCAGGCGAGCTAACTGAAACAAAAAGATTATTTGTGCGAACTTGTTCTAAATTTCCCGCATCAGCAGTCATAAATAAATCTGCTTTTGAATTTTTACCTTCAACTTCTAATCTTTTAGCAAGCTCATTAGCCTTAGCTTGCACCACATTTACACTAATGCCTGTTTTTTCTTGAAATAATTTGAAAATTCCTTTATCAGAATCATAATGACGATGAGAATAAATCGTAAGCTCTTGAGCACTTAAGCTCATAGCAGCTAGTAAAGATAGTAAAACTACTTTTGCTTTCATTTTATAAATTTCCTTAATTTTAAATTTTGAAATTGATAAGGATTATTATATTAATAATTCACTTTATATTTACTTAAATTGATATACATAATCAATTTAAAATAAAATAATACAAAATTAACATAAATCAAGATATTTTTTCTCTTATTTTTATATAATCATCAAAAATACAATATACAAAGGAGATAAAATGACACAAGAGCAAATTCAAATCATCAAAGATTGTGTACCAATTTTACAAAAAAATGGTGAAGTTTTGACAAAAGAATTTTATAAAATCATGTTTGAAGAATATCCTGAAGTAAAACCTATGTTTAATATGGAAAAACAAGCTTCAGGCGAGCAACCAAAAGCTTTAGCGATGGCTATTTTAATGGCAGCAAAAAATGTAGAAAATTTAGAAAATATGAGAAGCTTTGTTGATAAAGTAGCTATCACTCATACAAAATTAAATGTCAAAGAAGAGCATTACCCTATAGTAGGTGCTTGTCTTTTAAAGGCTATCAAAGTAGTATTAAATGCAGATGAAACTACACTAAAAGCTTGGGAAGAAGCTTACAAAGCTATCGCACAATTTTACATAAACATTGAAAAAGAAATTTATGCAAAAGCTAAGTGACAATAGGCTTTGATTTTTCAAAGCCTATTTTAAAAACGCTATCCCCGCTTTTGCTATTTTTACATCCTCATCTAAGTGTGCTCCACCCACACCTATACCACCAACAACAACTCCATCTATAAAAATCGGTACCCCACCAGGCATAATAGAAAATTTATCATCTAAATAACGAATATCTTCAGGTATTTTACCCTCTTTTACACCTTTAAAAATAACTGCTGTTTCTCTTTTTTGCGAAGTGGCTGTGTAGGCTTTTTTATAACTAGCATTAATCGTATGCACACCTGCTTTATCATCTCTTAAAACTGCTAAAATTTGACCAGATTTATCTACTATGGTAATACTTACATGAAAGCCATTTTTTCTTGCTTCTTTCTTTGCAAGATCCAAAATCCCTTCAACCATTTGCGAAGTTAGAACAGGCTCTTTTACAAGCTCAAAAGATTTTGCCATCAAACTTACTCCTAAAAATAAACATAAAATAAATAATTTTTTCATTTTTATCCTTTAAAATTTTTCTACTGCATTTTTTGCTAGTTCTTTAATATCGCCTTTTAATTCACAAATTTGACCATTTTGTGCGAGTAAAATTCTATCAGCCATGTCAAAATATACTTCATCATGTGTTATAGCAAATATTGTAATGCCTTTTTGCTTTAAAAGTGGCAAAAGCTTAGTGTAAAAAAACTTTCTAAACATAGGATCTTGATCAGCTGCCCACTCATCTAATATTAAAATATCTCTTTTTTCAAGTAAAGCATTAAGCATAGCAAGGCGCTTTTTTTGTCCAGCCGAGAGCTTTATAGTGCTAAAATTATTTTCCACAAGCTCTACTTTTTCATTTAGTTCTAAAATTTCAAGCCAGTATACCAAGTCTTCTTTGCTAAATTTCTCATCTTCTAAAATATGCTCAAATAAATGAAAATCACTAAAAATCGCACTAATTAAACTTCTATATTCATAAATATTTTCTGAAGTTACTTTTTCATCATCTAAAAAAATATCCCCTTTAAAGTCTATAAAAAGTCCTGCTAAAATCATAGAAAAAGTAGATTTACCACTACCATTTTTCCCTATTAAAAATACGCATTCGCCCTTTTTAAGCTCAAAATTTACAGGTTTTAGTGCAAAATTTTCATTATAAGAAAAAGATACATCTTTAAAACAAAGTTTTTGCCAAGTTTTTTTATTTTGACTAATTTTAAACTCATGAGAATAATTTTCTAAATTTAAATTTGAAATTTTATCTAAAGCGATTTTTGCCATCATAAGCGTAGGAAAACTTCCTATCATAGCTCCAAGTGGCGATCTTAAAAAAAGCACACTTAAAGCAATAGTAGTAGCACTTTGCAAACTAGCAAGTTCATAGCTTAAAGCTATATAAAACTCCACTCCTACTAAAGCTAGCATGGCACTATTACTCCAATTATTAGATAAGATATGTAAGATATTTCCTATAGTGGAGCTTTTTTTCTTTTTTAGAGCATTTTTTTCAAACTCGTTTTCATAATAATACTTTGCCCTTAAAGGATTTAAGGTTAATTCTTTATGCCCTTGTAAAATATTTTGATAGTTTTTTTGCAAAGCATCATCATTTTCCCTAGCATTTTTAAAATAAAAATACACCTTACTCATTAAAAAATTATCCACCAAAAAAACGCACACTATCCACACAAAACACAAAAAGAAAATTTCTAAAGAAAGATAAGCTATATAAGCACTTACACAAATAATCAAAACACTTGATTGTATGAATTCAGGAAGTCTTAAAAGTCCAAAAGAAATACTACGCACATCATTATTCAAAGAAGCCAAAATCTTTGCTTTAGTAGTATTTAAAATACTCAAAACACTTGTATCTAAAATTTGCTTTACAACCCTTCTTTGCATTTTAAAAATAAAACTTTGTCCAAACGAGCTTAAAGCAATTTCTACAAAAGAAGAACTCGCAAAAAATACAAGCAACAAAAGCACAAAATACACGATAATATTTGAGTTTTCAAGATTAGCTTTTAATAAAAATTCATTGATAAAAACTAAAGTCAATACACCTAATATACTCGTAAAAATACTAAAAAGCAAAAAAAGAATGATTTTTAATTTGCTTTCTTTAAATAAAAAAACTAAAAATTTCATTTAATCTAAACCTTAACTCTAAAAGTAAATTATATAACAAAAATATGCATAATAAATTATTTATATTGTTTATGTTTATTTATTTTTATTTAACTATAAATAAATTTTGTTATAATATATTTAAAAATTACATATTGATATTAATAATTATTTAAGGATAGCTGATGTCTAGTTTTTCTAACCATATTCTTTTATCTGGTATTGTTATTTCTATCTTATTTGATCAAAGTCTAGCGCTACCTAGTGGTGGTAAATTTACACATGGAACTAGTGGTTCTATTAGCATAAATGATAATCATATGAATATCCACGGAAATGGGCAAAATTCTGTAATACAATGGGGTGGTGGCTTTAGCATAGGCAAAGGTGAAAGTGTAAATTTTAATGGAAACAATAAAAACTACCTAAACATTGCTCATGGTACAAGTAAATCCACCATAGAAGGTTTATTAAATGCAAGTGGCAATAATGTCTTTTTAATCAATCCTAATGGAGTAATCATAACTAAAACAGGAACTATCAATGCCAATCGCTTTGTAGCTTCAACCTCATCAATAAGTTCTGATGAAATACAAAAATTTGCAAATGGAAAAACAAACACCATACAATCACCCATTATAAAATTAGATAAAAACAATGGCAATGTGGTTAATATGGGAAATATTAACGCTGAAGAAGTTGTCTTTATAGGAAATAAAATTTTATTAAATTCAAATATTAAAAATTCAAATGATTTATTAACTAAAATCAACTCAAAAAACATCAAACTTATAGGAAACAAAATAGACATTGATACATCAAATATAAACGCAAATTCTTTATCAAAATTAGAAGTAAGCGCTAAAGAAAGAGGTTCTATATATTTAAATGCTAGTGGATATTACTACGATCCTAATTCTTTTGCAGTTTTTGATAAACTTAAACAAGCTGATTTTCAAAATATAAAACATAATAACTCCTTTAACATATATGATTTTGTAGGAATATCTTCAGATGTTGATTGGTGGCATTTTGCCAAAGGTTGGAATGAAAATAAAAAAGATTTTAGAAATACAGCTACCGAATACAGACTAACAAATGATATAGATTTTAAAGGAAAAAACTATGCAAATTACTGTATAGAAGGATATGGTTGCACCAATATATCCTATTTACAATGATAATTGGGAAATTATAGAAGATAATAGCTTTTATAATAAAATTTTTGACGGACAAAATTTTGCTTTAAAAAATATATTCATAGATACAAATGTATTATCAGATTCTTTAAGATATGTTGGTATATTTGGAAATGCTAATGGTTCTGAATTTAAAAATATAGTAATTGATTATAACGATAATTCTATTCTATCAAACTCAATGTATACTGGAGGTTTTGTAGGACATGCAAGTGGTGGCAGTAAATTTGAAAATATAGAGTTAAAAAATATCTCTAAAATCTCTACACAAAATAAAAACAACCTCTACGCAGGAGGTTTTATAGGATATGTTAATGGTGCTAACTTTAACAAGATTGATATAAAATCAATAGGAGAAATCAGCGGTATTAGCCTTGAAAATAGATCACATATTGGAGGTTTTGTAGGTGGAATTAACAATGGAAAATTTGAAAATATAAACATATCACAAATAAATAAAATTATTAATGATAAAACAACAAAAGCAACATATACAGGTGGTTTTGCCGGAGAAGTATGGGGAGGAAAATTTAGCAATATCGATATAAGACAAATTGATGAAATTAATGGAGGTTTTGTTACAGGTGGTTTTTCAGGTAATATAGGCTATGCTGATCTTGAAAATATAAATTTAGATATAAACAACATAACCTCCACTTTTACTACTTTACGCCATACTTATGCTGGTGGATTTGTAGGAAGTATTGATTCTGGTGATACTTATTTTAAAAACATCAATGTGCGTGTTAAAAATGTAAAAAGCATTAGTCAAGATAACAAAGATGGCTCGTTGGAAGAAGATTTTTTTGATACAGGAAATGCTTATGCTGGCGGGTTTGTAGGTTTTGCTAATGGAGGTGTTTTTGATAATATTAGCATAGAAGCTGAAAAAATAGAAAGCATTAATAATAACTCCATGGAAGGCACTCGTGCTGCAAGCGGTGGCTTTGCAGGAAAAATAGAAGGATATAGAAGTGATAATTTATCTCTTTCAAATATCACAATAAAAAATATTGACACTATTTCAGGCAAGATTGAAAAAGACAAAAGTGGAATGGTGAATGTTGGAGGTTTTGCAGGATGGATTCAAAAAGAAGGTAAAGGAAGTTTTTCTAACATAAGCATATATGATATAAAAAATATACAAGCTTATGGACAAAAAGACTTTGCCAATGCTGCTGGGTTTATCGGATATATTGAAGGGCGTTCAATGTTTCAAAAATTTAATTTAGATTTTAAAAATATATATTTATTTTTTGAAAATGACTCCCAAATACAATCTTTTGCAAATGATGGTAAAAATTTAAGTGGAAAATTTATTAGTGCCTATAACGATAAAAATGTAAATTTAGCTTTTAAGAATATACATATTTATCATCATGAAAATGATTTTAATGATGTTTTTAGCGACTTAAAATTATGGAAAGATATGAAAATTAATATTCATACCTATAATGATGATAATAAAAATTTAAAATTTGAAGATTTTTTAAGTAAAGATAATACAATAGCAAGACCTATTATAGAACTACCAAAAAAACCAGATTTTTCAAATAAAATAGAAATTAATTACCCAAATATAGACAATATCATACAAGAAGAAGCCATCCTTGGTAAAGATGATTTATATGAAGATGTCATCAAAAATGAAATTCTAGCAGATCTTATCAATCAGCATTATAAAATATATATTGATGTTTTATTGGATATGTTAGCAGAAAAAGATTATAATCTAATGACAGAAGATGAAAAAGTAGATTTTGTGGCAAAATACTTCATCAAAGATACAGCAAATAATAAATCACAAGCCTTGAAGATAGTTCAAAGTTTAGATTTTATAATGGCTTATCAAAACAATGGATTAAATAATGCAAATAATGATAAATTTGAAGAAGGTGTAAAAGATTTTTATCAAAACAATATAAAATCAAATATAGACAAAACAATTGAGAAAAAAATAAGTATATTAGAAATTCTAAAAGGAGAATTAAAAGATATAGTTTTAAATTCGCAACAACTTCTAAAAGAATTGGAAAATATAAAATTACAACTTCAAATAGCAGAAAAATCTTATAATGACTATATAAAAAACAATTCTTCACTAGATCCTAATAAGCTAGCTCAATTACTTAAAAATATCAATATGCTAGAAAAACAACAAGAAACAATAGCTTCCAAATTAGGATTAGCAGAAATTAAAAATAAAATAGAATATCAACACAATAAAGGTAGTTTTTTAATAATGGGAGATTATCAATATGACTTATATAAACCTATTTTAGAAAGCATTGATCTAACACCTAGTATTCCTGTTGAACCTGATTTACCTTGGACTGATCTAACACCTAGTATTCCTGTTGAACCTGATTTACCTTGGACTGATCTAACACCTAGTATTCCTAGCATTCCTACACTAGAAAACAATCAAGCAAAATCAAGTCTAAACAATAGTCAAAACTATCCTGCAATGATTAATGACAATATTGCTAATTTATTTTTATTTAATTCTTTAGGAGATGATTTAGTTAAAGATGAAATAATAATCAAAGAAATTGGGGAACTTGATATAGAAGCTCGTAAAAAAACTTGTATTGTAAGTGATGGGTTTAAAGCTATGAACCCTTGTGCTAATTAAAGAAAGTTAAATGTATAAGATTATTGTTTGCACCTTAATCTTAGCATGTGCTTTACGAGCTACAAATGACAATATAAAAATAATAGAATTATCCCCTGATAGAAATATACCACAAAACAAAGCTTTAAAAGAAAATTTAAAAACCGAACAAAATTATGAAAAATTTCAAGATGCTAGAGAAATCATAAATACACACCAAGAACATTATGAAAAAGAAATACTTACTCACTATAATTTTCACATCACAAACAAAGGAATTGATTTTGAAAATTTAGGAATTGAAGAAGAGGAATTACATAATCTCATATTAAATTATGAACAGAAAAAATTTAATATCCAAGATTTGCAAGATGTATCAAATATTGTTGCTTATTATTTCCAAGTTAATGGCTATCCTGCTGCAACAGTGTTTATTCCAAAACAAAATTTTGAAGATGGCAATATAGAACTAAACATTGCTTTAGGAGTATTTGGAAAACACATAATAGAAAACAAAACCTCGATCAAAGATCATTTCATAAAAGATAAATTAGATAAAAAACTTAAAGGTAGAATTATCTCCACTAAATTAATAGAAGATAGCGCATATAAAGTCAATGAAATGTATGGAGTACAAACCCTAGCAGGCTTACAAGCAGGAGAGAATGTAGGTGAAACTGATATAGTTATAGAAGTAGTTCCTGATATTAAGGCTAATGTATTATTATATGCTGATAATTATGGTATTAAAAGTTCTGGTAAATATAGAATAGGCATCAGCATGGGATTTAATTCTATATTTAATATGGGAGATTATTATAATTTTTACTTACAATCAAGCAATGAAAAACAAATTAACTATGGGGCTAGTTATACTTTCTTTTTAGGAAATTTAAAAATTACTCCAAGTGTATCAAAAGGAAATTATTCCTTGGGAGAAGATTATGAAAATGCCGGATTTTATGGTACTTCTAGAAATTTCGGTATAGACTTTTCTTATCCTGTGTGGATTAATACCAATTCATCATTTTACTTTACTTCAAGTATTTATCATAAAATACTTAGTGATACAAGTGCTGGATTTTTAACTTTTAATAAGCATTCTAATGTAGGTAGTATGGGTTTAGAAGGTTTATTTAGAAATTTTCATAACACTTTTATTTATAGTACCAAAATCAACCTAGGCAAGGTCTATGACGATGGGGTTAATTTTTTAGGCACTAATTATAAAAATAATAGTAATGGCATGGGTTGGTTTAGAAAACTCAATGCTAGTTTGAATAATTATTATAGTATTAATGAGTATATTACTCATACTTTAAATATAAACTATCAAAAGGTATTAGGGAATTTTGAATTAGATTCTTCTGAGAGTTCATCTTTAGGTGGAGCTTATGGGGTAAGAGCTTATGATAATGGAGAAGGTGATGGAGATAATACCATAGTAGCTAACTTTGGTATAAGAATAAATATACCAAATACGAATTTTTATTTTACTCCTTTTTATGATGTAGGTTATGCTTGGTATGAAAAAGCTTCAGGGGATAGACTAGCAGATGAGCATTTTTTAGATGCAGTAGGCTTACAAATACTTTATAATAAAGCTAATGAGTATTATATAAAACTTGATGCAGCTAGAGCATTACATCAATATAAATACGATGATGAACATAGAATGAAATTGTATTTAAGTGGAGGGGTGTATTTTTAACTACCACTTAGAAAATACACTCTAGTAGCTAAATCTTTAAAAGCTTTAGAGTGGATTAGACCTTGACAAGCTTTGGATTTTGAAGTGCTTGCAAATTCACTTTGGCTAAAAGCATTTAAAGCTTCATCTAGTTGAGTTTTTATACTTTGATTTTTAGGATCTTTCAAAGCTTGATTTTTTAAATCTGCTATATTTTGGGCTTTGCTTTTTTGAGCATTATCTACTATAAGCGCTAAAAGCAAAATGCTTTCTTTATCCACAAAAAGCACCTTAAAACACTGTTCATCATTTCCTACACTAAAATCAAGTTCTTTGGTGGAATTTTGCAAATTTGATAAGTCTTCATTTTTTATATTTGTTACATTGCTCATTAAAGCTATATTTGAAAGACTTTCATTTTTTAATATATAAGCACTTATATCATTAATAAAAATTTTTAAATTTCCCAAAGCTTGAACTACACTTGCCTCATCTTTACTTGTGCTAAATTTTGGCAGAGCAACCGCAGCTAAAACTCCAAGTATAATTACTACAAACACAAGCTCTATAATAGTAAAAGCTTTTTTCATAATATGCCTTGTAAGTTTTTTACCTTAGGCTTTATAAGATCATCTTCTATATTTACAAATTCTTTACGCTCATAAGCCTCACAAGCTGCCCTTGCTATCATCAAAGCATTATCCGAACAATACTCAAGCGGAGCTAGCAAAAGCTCACATTGATAACTTTGACATAAATGCTCTATTTGACTTCTTAAGCTTAAATTTGCACTAGCTCCGCCTACTATACCAAAGCGTTTAAATTTATACTCTTTAAAAATTTTTTCTAACTTGTTTAAAATATGAGCTATGGCTGCTTTTTGAAATGCAAAGGCAATTTTACTTTTACGCTCCAAGCTTAATTCTTCTCTTAAAATTTCCAAACGTACTTGGTTTTTAAGCCCTGAAAAACTATAAGCTAAATCTTTAGAATAAAGCAAGGGTATGCTAAATTCTAAATCACTTTCTTTTACATTTTTAGCTAAATTTTCTATGATAGCTCCACCAGGATAGCCAAGATCCATCATTTTTGCTACTTTATCAAAGCTTTCTCCAAAACTATCATCGGTTGTTCTTGCTAATTCTGTGATTTTACCTTGCTCATTAATAAAAAGCACCATAGTATGCCCACCACTTACAAGCAATACACCCATATCAAAATTAGCTTTTTTATCTAAAAACATAGAATAAATATGCCCTTTTAGATGATTAATCGCAATGAGCGGTAAATTTAAACTAATAGCAAGCATTTTAGCCATAGCTACTCCACCTATCAAACTCACACTAAGGCCAGGTTCATTTGTAACCGCTATGGCGCAAAGTTTGTCAAAGTATTTTTGGCATTTTTTTAAAATCTTAGGTAAAGCTTCACTATGTAATCTTGCGGCAAGCTCGGGCACCACCCCTCCATAAGCACTATGGGCATTTTCTTGAGAAATTTTTGTATGAAAGATACACTCAAAGTTATTTTTATTAATGATAGCAATAGAACTATCATCACAAGAACTTTCTATGGCAAGAATCAAATCTCTCATTGAAATTCCACTAAAATCATACCGATAAATTTATCTTTTTGTTCTGCTTTTTCTATGGCTTTTGCAGGTATATTTGCTTTTTTGATTTCTTTAAAATTAGTCTTTCTTTCTAAAACTTGATCGGCTAAATTTGCATTTTTTAGCTCATAAAATTCTACTCTGTAAATTTTTCTTTTTTTATCCAAAGAATAACGGCTTTGCATTTGGTTTTTGCTTATAACAATATCACTTTCATCAACACCTCTATCAAAACCTATAACATTAACTCTTACACCTGCTATAGAAGGTATTTTAAAATTATCTTTTACCATAATTTTTTGAGCAAAATTTGTTTGTATATTTTTTCCATCTACTATCACTTCAACACTATCTAGAGCATTTGAAAATTCAAAATATTCAGGATACAATCTTGTTTGCAAGCGATTGCCATAATTGATTGAATATGAGTTAGCATTGGAAATTACTGCAGTAATCTCATTACTTGCTTCATAATTTAAAGCTTGATTAATAGGAAAAGGTAAAAAATTTATAGCACTAGCAGGTTTATCAAGATAAAGTAAAATTTTATCATTAAAAAGTTTTACCTCTAAAGGCTTTTCAATAGCTCTATAAACTCCATTTGGAGTTAAATCGAAAGTTCTTTGAAATTCTATATTTGCCTTTTTTAGATAATACTCCACCGCCAAAAGATGATAATATACTCTTAAATGCGTTGGTAAATTTTTGCTCGCTTCATTAGCAAAGGCTGCTTTGTGATTTGACACCACAAAATAAGTTAAAGCCTTTAGCATATCTTTATCATTGCTTTCTTGGGTTTTGGTATTTTTTAAATGATATTGATGTTCTTCTTTAACCAAAGCTTTATTGATATTTTCCACTGCCTCTTTAGCAATATTTTCCAAATCTGCATATTTAGTAGAATTTACCTCACTTTGATCAATAATACTAGTATTGCCCCAGCGATTTGGATTTTTATCTTTGCTTTCATATTGAGGTCTATAAAATCCACTTCCATCGTGCAAATTTATAACCATATTTACCTCAGGTTCCAAAATAAGCTTTTTTATGCGCTCTATAGTGTGAAAATCAGGATCGTTTTCATCTATATGGGCAAATTTTCTATTTAAATCTCCAAAATTTCCTCTATTTCTAGCAATAATACTTTCAAAAGCTAAATTTGGTGCGACAATAATTTTACCTTTAGTGATATTATAATCACTCAAAAGCAAACTAGCAGCATGAAACCCACCTGGCTCGTCTCCTTGTATACCTCCAAGGATTAAAACCGTATTATTATCATCTAAACTTTTTCCATTTTCTTTAACGCTAAACTCTAAAGCAAAAACCACATTTATAAAAATCAAAATACTTAAAAAATATCTCACTTCATTTCCTTATCTAAATAAAGCCTAACTTGCTTATCATACTCAAAAACATCTTCAATTTGGTTAATCTTTGGCACACCAAAATAATCCAATGCTTTAAAAATACCCTTGGCTATGTCTAAAAACTGCGCTTTTTGGGCTAAAAATTGATACACCATATATTCATTTGCACTATTTATAATCACACCCAAGTCAGGCTTTTTCAAAAGCTCATCTTTAAGTAAAAATATAGGATATTTTTTTAAACTAATTTTTTCAAATTTTAAACTTGGCATAGCTAACAAATCCAAATTTTCTATAAAGCTTTGATCATGCTCATCTAAAATCGCTTGAGCTATAGACAAACGCATATTTGCATGAGAAAAATATGCACTCATACCACCATCTTTAAATTCACATAAAGCATGCACTAAAGACTTTCTTTCTATCAAAGCATCTATTTGTTTAATACCATAAAGATGATAAGCTTCGATAATTTCAAAAAGTTTATTACACATGCTAGCACTATCTATGGTGATCTTAGCTCCCATGCTCCAGTTAGGATGCTTAAGAGCTTCTTTTACGCTAACATTTTTTAAATCTTTGATTTTATAATTATAAAAGGCCCCGCCACTTGCTGTGATAAAAAGCTTTTTAATATCTTTTCTTTTATCTATCAAGCACTTTAGTGCTGCATGTTCGCTATCTATGGCTTTAATCTTAGAAGTGTCAAAAAATTTCCCTGCTACTACTAAGCTTTCTTTGTTTGCCAAGGCTAAAATTTTACCAAGCTTTTGCACCATAAGACTTGAACTTAAGCCTGCAAAACCTACTATAGCATTTACCACTAAAGAACTTTTGCACTCAGCTATCATCGCTTTTAAACCCTCTTGGCCACAAAAAATCCTATCATGATCAACTAAGGTTTTATCTTTTTCATCTTGTATACATACAAATTTAGGCTTAAAAAGAGCTATTTGCTCATTTAAAAGCTTGATATTTTTACCACAAGATAAGGCTTCTATGTTTATGTTTTTTTCTTGAGCAATAAAAAGAGTATTAACTCCTATACTTCCCGTGCTTCCAAGTACGATCATACTAAAGTTGCCATTGCAAATGCTGCAATGATAACAGCATCAATTCTATCTAAAACTCCCCCATGCCCTGGGATTAAATTACCACTATCTTTAATACCTGCTTGTCTTTTAAAATAACTCTCAAGCAAATCCCCTATCACAGCAAAAATAGCTACGATTAAAGATATATAAATACTTTTTACCAAGCTAAATTCAAAAGAGCCTATGATGGTTCCTAAAATCCCCGCACAAACAATGCCACCTACAACACCTTCTAAGGTTTTATTTGGACTTGTTAGAGAAAAAGCTCTCTCGCCAATTAGTTTTCCTATAAAATACGCCCCACTATCGCAAGCAACAACAATCACTATAAGCCAAAATAATACAAACATACCCTCATAACTTAATACTTGATAAAGCATTAAAATAGGTAAAGTAGGATATATATAAGGCATAAGTTCATTTAAATTTTCACTTTTTTTATAAACTAAATATCCTAAAATCAAAATCAAAGCCAAAAGGCCTATAAAGAAAGGTTTATCTAAAAATGCTCCTATTGCAAAAACACACAAAGCTACAAAAACACTTGCATGTTTGCTTTTAAACATAGTTTTTGCTTCATTAAATGCCAAAAACAATAAAACACCAAAAATCGCAAAATTAATCAAAAAATTATCCACTAAAGCAACAACAGCTATCACAGCTATCATCACAATAGCACTAAGAATTCTTGTCTTTGAAAACATTTTTATCCTTTCTATATACTTAAATCAAGCAAATGAGAACTTTTTTTAACTACTTCTTGCCCCTCTTGTTCATCTTCATCTTCTTGCTCTTGTTCTTGATGATGTTTAGAATGCTTTTTTTCTTCCTCTTGCCTTTCTTTTACCTCATCGCTTACTTCATGAGTTTGATTAACTTTTTCAAGTTTTTCAACCGCCTTTTCTTTTGCTTGAAATTCACTCATATTTACCAAAGTTGCAAAAGAATCTTTTGCCAATTCATTACTAGCTTGTGCTGAATGTACTGGTGCATTTTGGTTAGCAAAATGAATACCACCTATGGGACTTATAGGCATACTTACTCCTTTAAAACGCTTAAAGTCTTATAATTTGTATAATTTACAAAAGCCTTTTCTTTTATTTTTACAAAATTCTTACTAGTATAATCGACCAAATAAACTCCAGAACTTAGCTTGGAAAATTCCACACAAAGCTTTGCTGCAAATTCTAGCACTAATTGACTTATTTTTAATTTATTTGAAGTAATGATCACATGTGCACTAGGATAATCTTTCACATGCAGCCAAATATCATCTTTTTTAGCTATTTTTAACAAGTATTCATTAGCTTTTTCATTGCGTCCTACGCTGATTTTAAACTCATCAAAATAAAAGCTACTAACCCCTGCATTTAGTTCCTCTTTTTTTGTTTTTTTCGTTTTTTTAGGCATTAAAACTTCTAATTCTCTCAAAGAGGTGCTTTTAGCAATTAAGTCTTTTAAATTTATTAAAAAATCAAGTTTTTCACTTAAAATTTCTCTTTCTATATTGATATTTTTAGCCTTTTGTTTTAATTTTTTTGCCATTTTATAAAATTCATTCGCACTGTTTTTAGGAGTATCTTCGAGCTTAAAAGCAAGCTCATTTGCATTAAAATCTTGCAAAATAAATTCTCTTTGATAATCTTTTAAAAAATTTAAATTAGCAAACAAAACATCTGCTTTTTGGCTTAATTCTTGAGCTTTTTTTAATAAATTACTTTCTTGTTCTAAATTTTCTATGCTCTCTTTAAGGGTAAAGATTTTTTTATCTATATTTAAAAGTTTATTTTCTTTTATATCTTTTAAGCGATCTTGCTGTAACTTTTTAGCACTTTCTTTAAAATACACATTAAAATCATCAATCTTTACAAATTCTTCTTTTATCTCATAAGCTTTTAAAGCTTGGAGTTTTTCGCCTATTTTTACAACGCGGTAGCTTTTATCTATATGACGCAAAGCTTCTATGATAATATCATCAGTGTCTGTGATGATTACATTAGTGTTTTTTCCTGTAAATTCAAAATAAATCTTAGCCCCATAAGCTTTGTAAGATTTTTCTGATAAAACTTCAAAAGATAAAATTCTATTATTTTCTAATACTTCTAAATTTAAAATCTTTGCGTTAGAGAAGTATTTTTTTAGCATAAAATCAAAAGGTGCATTATAGACTTTTGCTTGGAGTTTATCTTGGTAAATTCCACTTTTTCCACGCGTTAAGTCTAGTATAAAAGCTTGATGATCTAAGCTAAGCTCTAAGATATTATCATCAAGGCGTTTGAGATAATTTAGTCTTTGAAATTGTTTAAAATAATCTTTTATTTGTATTAAATCTGTATATTTCATAAATGTATTATAAAATATTTTGATGAATTTATGAGGTTTTTTATGAGTGAAAAAATTCCCTATCCTTGTGTGATTTTATGCGGAGGAAAATCTTCGCGTATGGGAGAAGATAAAAGCTTATTACAAGTAGATAATAAAAACTTAACTCTTTATCAATATGAAAAAATGTCAAGGATTTTTAATCAAGTTTTTATTAGCAGCAAAAAAGATAAATTTCATCAAAAAAACTTAGCACTTATTTTAGATGAGGATTTAAACAACTACTCTCCACTCATTGCCTTAAATTCCATACTTAAACATTTTAAAAATACCTATGTATTTATCCTTAGCGTGGATACTCCAAACATAAACAAAGAAAGTTTTTACAAGCTTTTTGATCATCTAAAATCACAAAATATACTCTTAGCAAGCACAAAAAAATACAAGCATTATTTATGTGGATTTTACCATAGTAGGAATTTTGAAAAAACTTTGCAATTTTTACAAGAAAACAACCACAAATTAGCCCTTTTTTGTGATACAATGAAAGCAGAATTTATAGAATTTGAAGATGATAATGAGTTTATAAATTTAAATTATTTTAAAGAATATAAAAAGTGGCTTCATGAAAAAGACAATTCTACCCATAGTATGTGCTTTTAGTGCTTTAGCAAATGAGGATTTATTCAATCAAGCCTTAGAATATGAAAATCAAGGTAAGTACAAAAAAGCTATGCAAATTTATAAAAGCTTAGCTTTAAAAGAAAAACAAAAAGAAACAAGTTTAGAAAAGTCTTTTAATTTTGAGCAAAATACATCCAAAGAGAAAAAATTAGATGATATTAATCCAAAAAATGAAGCTTTAGCAAACTACCTTGGCACAGAAAAATCATACAATCCTTTTGGTATTAGCACGCATAATCTTAGCTATTTTATGCCTGTTTCTTATAGTTTTAGCAAGAGAGATTATAAAAGCACTGAAACTAAATTTCAAGTAAGCCTTAAAAAAACTCTTTTTGAAAATCTTTTGGGTTTAAATGAAAGTTATAACATAGGCTATACACAAATTTCATGGTGGCAACTTTATAAACATTCTGCTCCTTTTAGAGAAACAAACTATTTACCTGAATTTTTTATCAACTTTCCTATAAGCGGATATGGTGCTTTTGAGAATTTAAAAGATGTACGCATAGGCTTATTACATGAATCTAACGGGCAAAATGATCCAAAATCAAGATCATGGAATAGAATTTATCTAAGCAATGCATGGTTTTTTGGCGATTTTATGTTCATACCTAGAGTTTGGCTAAGAATTCCTGAAAAAAGTTCAGAAGATGATAATCCTGACATAGAAAAATATTTAGGTAATTTTGATATTAATCTTGCTTATACCCAAGATGATTATTTTATCAATATATTGTGGCGTAATAATTTAAATTTTGCTAATAACCGCGGTGCAGTAGAAATAAGCGGAGCTTATAAAATTTCTAACAATGGCTTATATATTTACACTCAGTATTTTAACGGATACGGTGAGAGTCTTATTGAGTATAATAAATCTTCAAGCAGACTTTCAAGTGGAATATTGTTAATGTATTAAAATGGAAAAATTTTGCTTTATTAAGTTTATTATTAATAATGAAAAGTCTTTTAAAAGATTGTGCGATTTGTTTAATTATATCAAAATCTTAAAAGATGAGAATTTACAAATAGAAGATTTATACACAGATAAAAGTATATATAATTTTTACAGCAAAAAAGAATTAGAATATTTCTCAAGCAAAGATTGTTGGGAGTTTGATGATATTTTTGACTGCATAGGAAATGGAGAATACTATTTTCACTCCATAGAAAAAATAGAGGAAAATATCGCCAAATTATATTTTTACCCCATTTCTTTTCCTTATGGTGGAGTTGAACCTATAATCGAGTTTATAAAATCATTTCAAATGAAAATTCTTACAATTGATTGTGGTTATATGGAAGAATTTGAATATTAAAAGCCTTTTTAGACTTTTAATATTTTAAATTAAGAAAAATGCTATAACACTACCCAAGATAAGCAAAGAGCCATTAAAGCATAAAAAGGTTGGTATACAAGTATCTTTTATATGATCACCTTGCTTATCTGCATTAAGCCCTACACTCACTCCCAAAGTCGTTTCACTAGCAGGTGATCCTGCATCGCCCAAAGCTCCAGCAACACCGATGATAAAAATAATTGCAGCAGGTGAAAAACCAAGTTCTATACATATAGGACAAAATAAGGCGGCGATGATAGGAATAGTACCAAAAGAACTGCCTATACCTATAGTGATTAAAAGACCTATAGCTAGCATAATAAAAATAGCTAAAAAGTGACTTTGCTCCATAAAAGGCACGCTTGTTTTTACAAGCTCAGCTATACCTCCACTTTGTTTTAAAACCTCTCCATATCCTGAAGCAACAAGCATTACAAAAGCTATATAACCCATGATTTTAAGCCCATCATCAAAAACTAAATTAACTTTGTTATACTCTACTCCACCCAAAATCACCATCAAAACAAAACCTAAAAGCCCTGATAAAGGTAAATTGTGCGTCAAAATTTGCAAAATCAAAGTCAATCCAAGGCCAGCTAAAACTCCCCATTCTTTTTTACTCATTTTTAGATTTTCAAAATCCATTTTGGCAATTTGTTCTTCTTGATATTCTCTTGGCTTAGCATAAAATACAAACACAGCCAAAAATAAACCAACTAACATACAAATAGCTGCAAAAGCCATAGTTTGAGAAACTTCTCCTAGGCTAATTTGCACCCCATTTGAATTTAAATTATCCACAAGCAAAGTTTGAAAAATAAGCCCAAAACCTAAAGGCACCACCATATAAGGTGTGGTAAGTCCAAATGTTAGCGCACAAGCTATGGCTCTACGATCTATTTTTAATTTATTAAAAAGTTTCAACAAAGGTGGAATTAACAAAGGTACAAAAGCTACATGGATAGGGATTAAATTTTGCGAAAAACAAGCAATAAGTGCCAAAGAAAGTATAAGTAAGTATTTTTTATGTGAAATATAATGCGAAACTATTTTAATCAAATATGCCGTTAGATTAGTTTTTGATATAGCAGCGGCCACCGCTCCAAGCAAAATATAACTTAGTGCTGTTTGCAAATTCCCTTGCATACCATCGATTAAAACTTTCATAGAATCCATCATAGCTTGTGGAAGTTGGGTAAAAAAATCCACCAAACTTAAATGCTCCATATGCATAAATTTAGACCAAATACCTACAAAAAGCCCAGAAAGCAAAACACTAAGTAAAACATTAAACCTAAAAAAACACAAAAGCGTCATTAACAAAACGCCTATAAATACTGGATTAGTTAAAAGCATTACATTCCTTAAATCAAAATAATTGCACATTTTAAATAATTTTCTTTAAAATACTATTTAAGTTTAAAAAATTTAAGCAAAAATTGCAAAATAAAAGCATAAAATGATAGTTTTTACTTTAAAAAAGGATGCAAATGAGAAGTGACGCAATCAAAAAAGGACACTTAAAAGCACCAAATCGCTCTTTACTTAGAGCATGTGGCTTAAATGATGAAGATTTTAATAAGCCTTTTATAGGTGTGGCAAATAGCTATATAGATATCATCCCAGGACATTTTTTCTTAAATGAATATGCAAAAATCATTAAAGATGAAATCCAAAAAAATGGCTGTATTCCTTTTGAATTTAACACCATAGGTGTTGATGATGGTATAGCTATGGGGCATGATGGTATGCTTTATTCTTTACCAAGTCGTGAAATCATCGCAAACTCTATTGAAACAGTGATGAATGCACACCAACTTGATGCACTAATTTGTATCCCAAATTGTGATAAAATTACTCCAGGTATGCTCATGGGGGCTTTAAGAGTTAATGTGCCGACTATTTTCGTTAGTGGCGGACCTATGAAAGCAGGAGTAAATAAACATGGAGAAAAAATCAGTCTAAGTTCTGTTTTTGAAGCAGTGGGAGCTTATGAGGCTAAAAAAATCGATGAAGACGATTTAAAAGATATAGAATGCAAAGCTTGTCCTAGCGGTGGATCTTGCTCGGGTATGTTTACTGCAAATTCTATGAATACTTTATGCGAGGCTATGGGTATAGCACTAGAAGGAAATGGAACTATTTTAGCACTTAGCAAAGAAAGAGAAGAGCTTTTAAGAAAAGCTGCGCGTAGAATTTGTGAAATTGCACTAGATGAGCGTTTTAAAATTCGCAATATTATTACTAAAAAGTCCATTAATAATGCTTTAGTTGTTGATATGGCTATGGGTGGAAGCTCAAATACTATCTTACATATGCTTGCCATTGCTTATGAAGCAGGTGTAAATTTGGATATAAAAGAGCTCAATCACATCAGTGCTAATGTGGCCCATATAGCCAAAATCGCTCCATCTTTAAACACAATATATATGGAAGATATACACAAAGCAGGTGGAGTAAGTGCAGTAATAGCTGAAATAGCTAAAAAACCAGGCCATATTTTAGAACTTGACACTCTAGATATTAGTGGAAAAACTTTAAAAGATCGCATTGAGAATGCTGATATTAAAGATGAAAACATTATAAGAAAAATAGACAATGCCTATTCAAATGTAGGTGGGCTTGCTATACTTTTTGGGAATTTGGCTGAGCAAGGCTGTGTGATAAAAACTGCAGGTATTATGGGCGAGCGTAAATTCAAAGGAAAAGCAGTTTGTTTTAACTCTCAAGAAGAAGCCATTAAAGGCATTATAAAAGGTAAAGTTAAAGAAGGCGATGTGTGCGTGATACGCTATGAAGGGCCAAAAGGTGGACCTGGTATGCAAGAAATGCTTAGTCCGACTTCATTGCTCACAGGCATGGGGCTTGGTGCTAAAGTTGCACTTATAACAGATGGTCGTTTTAGCGGAGCTACAAGAGGACTTAGCATAGGCCATATTTCTCCTGAGGCTGCAGAAGGTGGACTTATAGCGCTTTTAAAAGATGGTGATGAGATAGAAATTGATGTAGATACTTACAGCATTAATGCAAATTTAGCCCAAGATGAAATTGCTAAACGCAAAGCAAATTTTAAAATACCTTATAAGCAAATAAATTCAAGATGGCTTAAAATGTATCAAAAGCTTGTTAGTAATGCTAGCAAAGGCGGGGTTTTAGACTTAGAATAATTTTCTTAATTTCTTAAAGAAATTAAGAAATATCTTTTTAAATGTAAAACAAAATATGAAAAATTATGTTAAAGTGGCCGGGAGAAAGGGATTCGAACCCCTGGAGGTGTGACCCTCAACGGTTTTCAAGACCGCCGCTTTCGACCACTCAGCCATCTCCCGTAAAAGAATAAAAATATCAAGTATTAACATCGCATTGGAGGCGACATCCGGATTCGAACCGGAGATCAAGGCTTTGCAGGCCCATGCCTTACCGCTTGGCTATGTCGCCTTGAGTTACCAAAAAGTGGTGCCCGAGGCCGGACTTGAACCGGCACGGAAGAAAAATTCCGAGGGATTTTAAGTCCCTTGTGTCTACCAATTCCACCACCCGGGCGGGTGATAATGGAGCGGGAAACGAGATTCGAACTCGCGACCCCAACCTTGGCAAGGTTGTGCTCTACCCCTGAGCTATTCCCGCATTAAAGTTGAAATTATATCAAACTAATCTTAAATATATATAAAAATTATTTTTATTATAAATTAATAAAAAAATTATTTTTTTATAATATAATTCCGTAAATACAATAAACTTTTTAAAATATAATGATAAAGTTAGATATAAAATTATTATATTTTAAAATATAAGGTAAAATCAAAAACAAGGAGAACACAAAAATAATGTTAAAATTGAATGTATCAGGCAAAATGACTTCAATAGTTGGACTATTAATTATCACCATATTAAGTATAGTTAGTATTTTGGGTTATTTTCAAACCAAAAACAATACTTTTGAACTCATAAAAGATGTTCAATTAAAAACAATGGATGATGTAACTCTAACTTTTAATAATTATGGTCAAAGCAAAAGAAATGCTATAAATACTTTAGCAAGCGAACTCTCTAAAGCACCATTAGATGATAGAGAACAGATTTTATCGCTTATTTCATCTTTTCAAAAAGCTTTTAATTTTCAACTAACTTTTTTTGGAATTGAAGAGTTAAATGGTGTATTTTTATCAAATGGAAAATTTTTAAATCCTGAAAATGGATTTAATTTACAAAATAGTATTTGGTATACTCAAGCAAAACAAGCAAAAACAGTTATTACAACTAATCCTTATAAGTCATCAACAGATAATACCGTTACCATGACATATGCTGCACCTGTATACAAAAATGGAAAATTTATAGGTGTTGTTGGTGGCGATTATGCATTAAGTTCTTTTTCTAAAGATGTATTAGCTTTTGGTAGATCTGCTACTACTTATGCGGTAGTATACAACAATGAAGGTGAAATAATGTTTCACGAAAATCAAGATAAAATACTAACAAAAGACCAATTAGGCATAAATATATCAAAAATTATAAACACAAATCCGTCATACTATTTAGATCCAGATAATAGAGACTCTTTATTTCAAGTTCAAGATGATAAAAATACATTATATGAAGTAATGTGTAATTCTACCATAAATCAAAATTTTAAAGTTTGTACAATTACAGAAAATCGTGCTTATACAAATCCTATTAAAAAAGCCTTATCTGCTCAAATTATAGTAGGTTTAATAGCAATAGCAGTCGCTCTACTTGTGGTTAAACTTGTAATCCAATATAATCTTTCTCCACTTCAAAAAATCCAA
>NZ_JAKMRT010000009.1:0-72571 GCF_025772225.1 Campylobacter sp. IFREMER_LSEM_CL1097
AGGTTTTGGTTCAGGTTTTGGTTCAGGTTTTGGTTCAGGTTTTGGTTCAGGTTTTGGTTCAGGCGCGGGCTTATTAATACTAACTTTATCTTCATCTAATACAGCAACAAAATCAATACTATTGTTTCCTGATATTTCAACTTTTTCAAAGTCATTTATATTATTTTTTAATCCAGCTAAATTTATAGTAATTATATTGCCACTAGTGTAAAACATAGGTAATGGTATGTATTGTAATTTACCACCTTCTATTTGATAAGAATTTGCTATAAGTTTAGAATTACCATTATTTCCAAAATCAAGCTGCAAAATAGCATTGTTTTTTTGGTTATATAGACCTTCTACAATTAAATCGCTTAAGTCTTGATTTCCAGGTCTCACAATTCCTTGATTGTATAAATTATTTTTTATTAAACCATTTCCGCTAAATTTACCATTAGTTAAAACTTTAACCTCTCCACTTATAATTCCTTTATTATTTTGTGTTTTTATTAGGGAAAGCTCACCCTCTTTTACTATAGTTTTACCAAGATAAGTATTTTCTCCACTTAAAATTAACCTTCCTTGACCATCTTTGATAAATCCAATATTTAAATTTTGTATTTCATCTTTTGGAGAATTTAAAGCATCGAGTCTATGTAAACTATCATCCCATTTTTTTTGAGATATGTCATTGCTAAAAGTCGCGTTATATCCTTGAGTATTTATAGTATAGTAAGCTTCTTTTTCGCCATAAGTATCGGTAATATCTTGTGAATTTAATCTATTTGCATCTAAAATTCCTATACCATTTATGGCTTTTTCAATGTCTAGAATGCCTTGTCCTAAGATTTGTTCTTTTTTGAGAGTTTGTATTCCTTTGTAGTCTTCATTGGCATTTTGCATAAGTGGATATTTGTCGATTAGATTGTTTAATATCTTATCTGCTTCAAAACTCCAATATCCAGCATCTATCAAATCTTGTTTTATTTTATTTTTATCATCAGGGATAGGCGTATCTATATAAATAATAGTATAATAGGATTGTTTTCTTCCATTGGAAGTATTAAGAAGTTGAGTTTCTTTTACTGTTAGTTTTGGAGTTTTGTAATTTTTATTTGCTGTACTTAATAAAACATCAGCTATTTGTTTTCCATTTAAAAAAGGGAATTTTTCTGACACTAAAGCAGCAGCTCCACTTACCATAGGAGTTGCCATAGAAGTACCACTCATTTTAACATATAAATTTTTATCAGGTCTTCCAAAAATGGGTTGTATATTATAAGCAGCATTAACTGAATTAACAAAACTTCCAGGTGCTACTAATGAAAAATTTTCAACTCCTTTTAATCCATTACTATACGATGCTATAGCTTTAGAGGATAATATAAGTTTTCCATTTTCATCTTTTGTAATTTTAGAAGAATCAATGGCTCCAATGCTAAGCCATGATCTTAAATTTTCATCATAATAAGGAAGAGTAGCATTAAATCCAGGTGATACTATACCCTCATTTCCAGCTGCAAATAGTATTAGAATGTTTTTTTCTTTTGCTAACTTTATAATCCCATCAAGCGGTTTATTGTTGTTTGCTAAATTTAAAAAATAATTAGAATTTTGCTTTTTAAGATCTGATACATACCACCCGAGCTGACTCATTCCTACTATTGGATATAATTGCGTATTCCAGCTATTATTGATTATTTTTATTTCTTTATCTTTAAAATAATCATAAATATTATAAGGAATTATTTTTTGACTTCCATTGTTATAGCCAAAAATTTGAATTCCATACATTTTCGCATTGTAAGCAATCCCATATGGCTCTTTAATGTTTTTAAAATTACCAAGTATAATTCCTGCTACATGTGATCCGTGAGTGTCTACTGTTAGATCAGGAGTATAAGGTTTATTATTTACTGTTGAGTATTGTTGCTCTATGATTTGTCCTTGCAAACTAGGATGATTTGCATTAAAAGCAGAATCTATAATACCTACATTTATATTTTTTCCTGTGATATTAAGATCGTGTGCTTTGTGAACATTAATAACTTCAAAATCATTTAAAGCTAAAATTTGAGTTATAAAAATAAATATTATTAAATATTTTTTCATATGACTTTCTTAAATTTTATTAAAGATTCTTATAATTTTTAAGTATAACAGAAATATTTTAATTTTGATTAGAAACTCTTGTTTAAGATATTTATATTATTTCTTTTCCTTCTATAAAAAGTTTTAACACTTCTTTGCTTTGTAAGATAAATTGCAAAGGAAGTTGTTTTAAATTTGCACTATTTGGTAAAGCAAAAAGACTAAAATCAGCTATTTTGCCTTTTTGAATTTGACCTAGGTTTAAATTTAAGGCTTTTGCGGCTTTATTTGTTGCCATTAAAAGTAACATTTTGGCAAAATTTTCTAACTCAAAATCATGTATAAGTAAATTTGCTCTCATTTCATCAAGTATGCTTAAAGAAGTATTTGAACTTAAGCCATCGGTTCCTAGATGGATATTAATACCATTTTTTAAAGCAGATTTTAATTTAAAAGTATTTTTACTCAAAAGCCTATTTGAAAAAGCACAATGCGTGATTGAGTGCAGATTTTTATCTAGCAAATTCCATTCTTTAAAATACACACAATGTGTAAATAAAGTCCTTTGATCTTTAAAAAGTTCTAAAAAGCTTTGCGGAGTGTAAAATGGCATAGGATTTTTGCTAAATTTAGTCAAGCTCTTTTTAAAACCACCTTTTTTAAACCTTAGCCAGTTGTTTTCATGATTGCTTTCAAGAAAATGTGTGCTTAGTAAATGATCGTTTTCTCTAGCAAGTTTTATAGCAAATTTAGCAAGCTCTGTGTGGGTTGAGTAGGGTGCATGCACTGAAATAGCAGGGATAAATTTAGAAGTTTTAAAGCTCATGCTTTTTTTATAGCGAGTTAAAAATTCCTCTTTTTTTGCTTGGATAAAATTTTCATTTGAACCTAAAATTTCATTGAAAAATATCACTCTAGCTTGTGAATTTACACAAGGGATTAAATCGCCCCCAAAGCTTGAAATTTCTCCTATAGTAGCAGTGCCACTTTTTAGCATTTTATGAATATTTTGTGAGATTAATTTTTCTTTGGCTTTTTCGTTTAATTGCTCGCGGTTATTAAAAACGCTATCAAGCCATTTTAAAAAGTCCCCAAAGACTAAATTTCCATTATTTGCACTAAATTCTAAATGTGTGTGCGGGTTGATGAAGGCGGGTAAAAGTAAGGTATTTTTTGGAGTTGGTATAAGCTTGGCTTTCGGATAGGATTTTTGTAAATTTTCTAAAGTATCAATTTCTAAAATATTATCATCAAAAAGAATAGCTTTTTTTTCTAAAATACTAAATTTATCATCACAAGTTAGGATGATTTTGGGTGCTATTATAAACATTTTCCATCCTTTAAAAAGGTAAATTGTAGCTAAAATTTAGCTTTAAAGTGTTATAATATAGTAAATTTTACTAAATAAAGGTTAGATTATGAAAGTTATGGTGATACAAGGACCAAACATTAATATGCTCGGTGTAAGAGAAACTCACATTTATGGTAATATGAAAATGGAAGATATCCACGAGCAAATGAAACAAGCCGCAAAACAAGCTAATGTGGAGATTGAGTTTTTTCAAAGTAATTTTGAAGGTGAGCTAGTTGATAAAATTCAAGAATGCTTAGGCAGTGTAGATGGAGTGATTATTAATGCAGCTGCTTATGCACACACTTCTATAGCAATCCGTGATGCGATTGCGGCGATTAATATGCCTGTGATTGAAGTGCATATTAGCAATACTTACAGAAGAGAAGAATTCAGACAAAAAAGCATGATAGCACCAGTTTGTGCAGGTAGCGTGGTAGGTTTTGGTCCTTTTGGTTATCATATGGCTCTAATGGGACTTTTCCAAATTTTTGATCAAATCAATGCATATAAAGCAGCTCAAGCAAAAGCACAACAAGCAAATCAATGAATTTTATCTTAAAAAACGAAAATGCACTTTTTTATGAGTGTGGCTATTCTTGCGATAATGCTTTGTTTTTAAAACTTGAAGATAAAGCTTTTTTCATCACTGATGCAAGATATAGCTTTGAAGCTAGCGAAATGATAAAAAATGCTAAGGTGGTTTTAGCACAAGATCTTTTTGCTAGTGCTAGAGAGCTTTTAGAAAAAGCAGGAATTGATAGGGTGTGTTTTGACCCAAAAGACTTTAGTTATTTTGAATTTAAAGAACTTAGTAAAAGTGCAAATATCGTTTTTGAAGAAAAATTAGACTTAAGTAAAAATAAACGCATTATAAAAAATGCCAAGGAATTACAACTTTTGCAAAAGGCTGTAAATTTTGGTAAAGAATGCTTTGAAGAATTTGCTAAATTTATCAGTCAAGAAGGCCATGGAAAAAGCGAAAAAGAATTACATTTTAAAGCATGTGAAATTTTTCAAAAAAAAGGTGCTTTAGGGCTTTCTTTTTCACCTATTGTAGCTATTAATGAAAATGCGGCTAAAGCACATGCTTTACCTAGTGATAAATGTTTAGAATATGGAGATTTGTTATTAGTTGATGCGGGTGTGGTTTATCAAAGGTATTGTTCTGATCGCACAAGAACGGCTTGTTTTGATGAGAGTGGCATAGTGTTTGATAAAAATAAGCCAAATTTTAAAGACAAAGAAATTATGCAAATTTATGAAGTGGTTAAGCAAGCCCAACTTCAAGCTATAGAAAAAGCACGCGTTGGTATGAGATCAAGTGAGCTTGATTTTATCGCAAGAGAAGTGATTAAAAATGCAGGTTTTGAAAAAGAATTTATTCATAGTTTAGGACATGGAGTGGGGCTTGATATACATGAGTTACCAAACATTAGTCCAAGAAGTGATTATGAGTTAAAAGAGGGTATGGTATTTACCATTGAACCTGGAATTTATATCAAAGATAAACTTGGCATTAGGATAGAAGATATGGTTTATCTTGATAAAGAAAAGGCAGTGGTGTTATAACTTGCTGATTAAAGGGGCTAGAAGGTTAGAAAAAATTCGTTTTTTTCCTTTTTATTCAAAGGCTGATAAAAAAGGAAAATACATAGCCATTATAGGACTTGGAAGCAATATAGAAGATGAAAAAAAACGCTTTCGGAGTTTATTTAGGCTTTTAATGCAAGATAAACGCTTGCAAGTATTGCAAACATCGCCATTTTTGATTAATAAAGCTTTTGGCTTTGAAGAGCAAAAAGACTTTACTAATGCAGTGATGGTTGTAAGCACAAGTTTGCATGCAAGAGCACTTTTAAAAGTTTTGTTTTTTTATGAGTTTAAATTCAAAAGAAAAAGAACTTTTAAAAATGCTCCTAGAACGCTTGATTTGGATTTGTTGTATTTTTCAAAAAAAGCGCGTAAAGATGAGTATTGCATAGTGCCTCATGTGGGGGTAAATGATAGAATTAGCGTAACTTTGCCTTTGGGCTTGTTAAGATAAGGAAAAATATGGGACAATTGATTCATACTTTTACGGTTGAAAGCACAGATGAGATTATACCTAAGGTCAAGCAAGATTATGGCGATAAGGCTTTGATAGTAACTAATAAGCAAATTCGTCCAAAAACTATCAATCAAAAGCCTTTGTATGAGGTTATAGTGGCGATTGAAGAAGCTGATTATGAAGAGCATTTAAAACAAAATAATTTGCCTATGCCACCAAAGAAAAAACCAAACACAGCAAGTTTTCCTGAGGCTAAAATTCAAGCTCCAAAACTTGAAGATGAAAAAAAAGAAGAAGATGTAGTGCTTGATTTTTCTTCGAAAGCTAAGCAAAAACCTATTAATCCTTATTTAAATACAAGCAAAAAAGATGATAATTTTTTAAATTTAAAAAACAAACTTTCTCAAGTTAGTTCAGAAATTAGCAAGGTTTCAAACTATCAAGATTTTTCTATGCCAAATCCAAATTATGATAAAAAAATAGAAGCTTTTGAAAAACAAATGAACAAGCTTAATGATAAAATGAATTTGCTTGTGGATATGATGTGGGATGATAAGGCAGATTTACGCAAAGAATTAGCTATACCACCTGAGTTTGCAAGTATTTATAAGCAAGCTAAAGCAAGTGGTATGCAAGAAGCGCATTTAGAAGCGATTATGAAAGCAACTATTGAAAATATGCCAAGCACTATGAAAGCAAATCAAGAAGCAGTGCAAAGGTATTTTTACTCACTTTTGCGTAATATGCTTCCATGTCGTTTAGAAAGTGAAATTAAAAAGCAAAAAATCATGATGTTAGTAGGCCCAACAGGAGTGGGTAAAACTACTACTTTAGCTAAACTTGCTTTTCGCTATGCTTATGGAGATAGACGCTATAAAACCGGTATTATAACTCTTGATACTTATAGAATAGGCGCAGTAGAGCAACTTTTTCAATATGCTAAGATGATGAAACTTCCTATTATTGATAGTATAGAGCCAAATGACTTAGATGATGCGATTAGAAGTTTAAATACTTGTGAGGTTATTTTAGTAGATACAACCGGAAATTCACAGTATGATAAGGCAAAACTTGAAAAAACAAAAGAATTTTTATCGCATTCTAATGCGCAAATTGATGTGAATTTAGTGCTTTCAGCAAATACAAAATATGAAGATTTATTAGAAACTTATAATAATTTTTCATTTTTAAATATAGACACTTTAATCATTACAAAATTTGATGAAACAAAAGTATTTGGAAATGTGTTTTCTTTGCTTTATGAAACTAGCACTCCGATGAGCTTTTTTTCCATAGGTCAAGAAGTACCTGATGATATAGAAGTAGCAAATAGCGACTTTTTGGTGCGTTGTGTGTTAGAAGGTTTTAGAAGGGATGAAAATGAGTAATCAAGCAGAAAAATTAAAAGATCTAGTAAAAAATGAAAACTCAAATGTAAAACATACCCATTTTATCGCAGTTACTAGCGGTAAAGGTGGAGTTGGAAAAAGTACTTTTAGTGCAAATTTGGGCAACATCCTAGCTAAAAATGGATATAAAGTAGGGCTTTTTGATGCAGATATAGGGCTTGCAAATTTAGATGTGATTTTAAATGTGCGTGTAGAAAAAAACCTTTTACATGTTTTAAAAGGTGAATGCTCACTAGAAGATATTCTAATAGAAGTCAAGCCAAATTTATGGCTTATCCCAGGTGAGAGTGGCGATGAAATTTTAAAATACAATGATAAAAATATTTATGAGAGATTTTTAAATCAAACAAGTATTTTAGATGATTTAGACTTTTTAATCATTGATACAGGAGCAGGTATTGGTGGCAATATAGGGAATTTCTTAGAAATGTCTGATGAGGTTATTGTCATAACTGTACCTGATCCTGCCGCAATTACCGATGCTTATGCTACTATAAAAACTACTTCAAAGACTAAAGAGAATTTATTAATGGTATTTAATGTAGTTAGAAATGAAAATGAGGCTTTAAGAATTTTTGATAATATTAAAAAAGTAGCAGATATTAACATTAAGCATAATTTAAATTTAGAATTTTTAGGATTTTTAGGTCAAAGTAAAGATATTAGTTCTAGTATTAAAAAAAGAACTTTATTTAGCGATGATGATACTAATGCAAGTGATGAGCTAAAAGCCATAGCTTCTAAGCTTTTATATAGGTTGGAACAAAAAGTGCTTAATAATGTGGGAGATAAAAGCATTATGAGTTTTTTCAAAAAGCTTTTGGATCGTTTTTAGATTGAAGGAAAAAGATGAGACCAGAAAATTTTGTTGCTTTTTTTACTGTTTGTGGTTTTTTTATAGGATTAATGTTCACCATAGTTAATATAGAAGATGCAGTAGAGATAGTTGTATATACCTGTTTGATTACTTTTGTGTTTTATGTGTTAATCCATATAGTAATTATGATTTTTGTAGATGCAAATAAAATTAGTGGTAGAAGCTTTAATAAAGAAAAATATGAAAATGAAAATAATAGCTTTATAGCAGAATTAGCTGCAAGAGAAAAGAAAATGGATTACTTGCTTGAAAAACTTCAAGAAGAGCGTGAAGACCTTAAAAAACTTGATAGCTCTTCAAAAAGAAAAGTAAAACATGCAGCCGCATAATGCTTATGCTTCTACGCTAAAAAAAGAACAAGATGACTTAGTCATCTCTTATATGCCCGCATTAAGAGCTATGGCTTTTAGACTTAAAGAGCGTTTGCCTGCAAGTATTGATGTAAATGATTTAATTAGTATTGGCGTAGAAGAGATGATTAAACTCTCGCGTCGCTATGATAAAGAACAAAATGACAATTTTTGGGGTTTTGCAAGAAAAAGAGTAAATGGAGCTATGCTTGATTATCTAAGAAGCCTTGATGTAATGAGTAGAAGCAATAGAAAAATCATCAAAGATATTGACGCTATTATAGATGAGTTTTATCAAGAAAATGAAAAAGAACCTGATGATGAGTATTTAGCACAAAGATTAAATTTAGAAGTAGAAAAGGTAAAAGAAGCAAGAGCAGCTCATGCTATATCGCTTGTTATGCCTTTAGATGAACAGCTAAATTGTTTTAATGATAGTAATATCATAGAACAAATAGAAAAAGAAGAATTAATAGAAAAAATCAACGCGGTTTTGGAAGAATTTAAAGAAAGAGAAAGGCTTGTGATACAGCTTTATTATTATGAAGAATTAAATTTAAAAGAAATTGCAGAGATTTTAGAGATTAGCGAGTCAAGAATTTCACAAATTCATAAGCGTTTGCTTAAGAAGATTAGAGAAAGGCTAGTTTAATGGCTGAAATACTTTCCCAAGAAGAAATTGATGCTCTTTTAGAAGTCGTTGATGATGATAGCGATGATAGTGCTGCTTCTTCAAAATTAGAAGAAATAGAAGATAAAAGAGATATTGTAGTATATGATTTTAAGCGTCCAAATAGGGTTTCAAAAGAACAACTTCGTTCTATTAAAGGAATTCATGATAAATTAGCTAGAAATCTTGCTTCGCAAATTTCATCTATGATGAGAAGTATAGTTGAGATTAAACTACACTCAGTTGATCAAATGACTTATGGTGAATTTTTGATGTCTTTACCTTCACCGACAAGCTTTAATGTTTTTTCTATTAAGCCTTTAGATGGAAATTGTGTTTTAGAGATCAATCCAAGTATTGCTTTCCCTATGATAGATAGGCTTTTGGGTGGTCAAGGTGAAAGTTTTGACACCTTAAGAGAGCTTACAGAAATAGAACTTAACTTGCTTGATTCTATTTTGCGTATTATTATGCAAAGGCTTAAAGAAAGTTGGATGAATGTTACGGAAATTTATCCAAGTGTTGAAGCAAAAGAATCAAGTCCAAATGTTGTGCAAATTGTTTCTCAAAATGAGATTGTTATCATGGTGGTAATGGAGATTATCATAGGAAATTCAAGTGGTATGGTAAATATATGCTATCCAGTTGTGCATTTGGAAAGTATTTTGAGCCGTTTAGCAAATCGTGATATTATGATGGGTGAAACTTCGGCTAAAAAGTCAAGAAACAAAGAACTTAAAACTTTGATCGGTCGTGCTGAAGTGATTTATGAAGCTATGCTTGGTAAAACTTTTATCAATGTAAATGAATTTTTAGATTTAAAACAAGGAGATATTTTAAAACTTGATAGAAGTGCAGATGATAAAGCTATAGTGGCCATAGATAAAAAAGAAGTATTTTTAGCTCAAGTAGGACTTCATAGATTTAGAAAGTCGATTAAAATCTTAGAACTTATTAAAACTGATAAAGATGAGATTAAAGAAATGCTTGAAAAATATGAAGATGAAAGAAGAGCAAAGGCAAATTCTTATGATGAAAATGAAGAGTTAGAAGAGGAAGAAGATGATCAATGATTTTTTAGGCATATTTGTCAACGAGTGCATAAGCACAATAGAAGGCTTAACAGGGAAAAGTGCTGAATTTAGCGAGTATTATGAGTATGATGTAAATTCTCAAGATTCTATGACTCCGCCATTAGTTAGTGCTACTTTTAGTGTCAATAATGAGATGAAAATCAAAATCTTAGCAAGTGCGGTTTTAATGAGTGCAATTGGTGAGTGGATGATGGGAGAAGAAGAAATCTCTAAAAATAGTGAGCTAAATGAAGATGAAATGGACGCGGCCAAAGAAGCTATACAAAATATCATTTCAGCATTTTCTACAACTTTAGGTGCACAAAAAGAAATTCCAAAAATGGAATTTAGTTTAGAAAATTGTGAATTTGTTGCAGATAGTCTAGAACTTGGCGGCTTTCATAAAATATATTTATATAATGTAAAAATAGCTGATTTAGAAGAGAAAATTTCCTTAGTATTTGATGAGAAAATTTATAAAGTTTTAACTAAAACTAATTTAGAAGAAATTGTTACAACTCATGAAGAGCATACTCAAGACCATAAAACCTTAGCAAGCGTTGAAGAGTTAAGAAATATCGGCTTGATTATGGATGTGCGTTTGCCTATAAGAGTGCGTATTGGTAGTAAAAAAATGCTTTTAAAGGATGTTTTAACTATGGACATAGGTTCAGTTATCGAGCTTGATCAATTAGCTAATGATCCTTTAGAAATTTTAATAGGTGATAAAAAGATTGCCTATGGGGAAGTAGTTATTGTAGATGGAAATTTTGGAGTACAAATTACTGAGATTGGCTCTAAAAAAGAAAGATTAGAGCAATTAAGATGAAAAATTAGTTCTCTAATCAAAAAACAATAAAAATCAATATAAGCTAAAAGGCTTAAAATCAAAATGCAAAGATTTTGGAGTATTTAGCTTGAAAGGTTTTAACTCTTTTTAGGAGCAACAATTAAAGCATAACCACCTTTATTATATCTATCCCAAATGCTAAAAAATTGACTTTTAGAGCTTATGTATTCTCCATGGCTTGGATCAAGCACTTGTAAATAATTCCCCTTGTGATTAATAATTACCACAAAATGTGGGAAGCGTGGGTCATCTTCAATTTTTACAAGCATTGGAATATTTACAAGCTTGTCTAAGCTTTCTCTATTGATTTGATAGGAATCGCTTTCATAACCTAGCTTTTTAACCGCATCGTTTAAATCTGCAAAGCTTACCATATCCGTATAAAGCTTTTGTCCGCTCATGGTTTGTAAAAGTTTAAGCTCATCAAACTTTTTATCATCAAGTATATTGATTAAAGTTGCCAAAGATGAAGCCCCGCAAGATTGCTCGTAAGTTTGTCTTATTACTCTTTCGTTTTTAATTTCTTGATAAGACTTGACTACCCATTCTGCTTTTGCATTCAAAGAAAGAATGGATAAAAATAATAAAATTTTTAAAATTTTCTCCATAAGCTTATCCCAAATATACTATCAGGCGAAGCAGAACTTCCCCCAAAACTAGCATTAACAGAAACTGCGGTATCTGAATTAATGCTATAAGTAGAACCTAGACTTAAAGTTGGAATAGAACGCACTTCAGAATTTTGATAACCATTGATTTTTTGCTCGGTTTGAAATCTTTGCTCTGCTCCCAAATCTAAAGTAATTTTAGGACTTAGTATGATAGACAAATCCCCACCCACATAAATACTATTTCCATACTCTATTTTAAGGGTTTTAAATTTTCTTGATTGATTATAACCAAAACCGATATAAATGCTATATACAACAGGGTCGCTATATCCCCTTAAACTAGCTTGTAGGCTTTGTGATTTTAGATAAAAGTTTTCGGTTTGATTGATTGCTTTTTCTCTTTGAACGACTGCAGTTTGAAAGGTAATTTGTGGAATTAAATCTGCAATGCTATCTCCTGTATAAATAAACCTAGCCATAAACTATCAAAACCTATTCTGTTTTTACTAGAATACTCATTTGTAAAAAAGTTTGTATATTCAGCTCTTGCATAACTTCCGCCCCCTGAAATAAGTATGTCAAACTTAGGTGTTATGGTATAAATGAAAGTTTGAGTTAAAAATACTTGCTTTGTATCATTCCAAATTGTAGGATCTCCGTCTATTGTTATATTAGGATAAAGAGAATACGAGTTTGCATTTCCTGTGCTAAGTAAAGAAAAGCTTGTAATGCTTCTTAAGCCTATTTGCTTTTTAAATAAACTGTCTATACTTAGTTCATCACTAGCAAAAACACAACTAAGTAAAACCATAAATGTTAAGAAAATCTTTTTCATTGTTATCTTTCTAAATATTTTTAGATTTTTTCCATTAAAACAATAAATGTTTCAAATAACAAATTGATTTTAATATGTAATTTGTGATATTCTTTAAAAAAGAGTAAAAATAGCTAAAAAAGGAAGTTATGTTAAAGAAGTTAGCAAGTTCTTTAATTTTAGGTTCTTTGTTAGTAAGTTCTGCTTTTGCTGGGGATTTTTTAGCTAAAGTTAGTAATGGTGCTTTAAGTGATAATTCTCAAGGCGTAAAAGTTCTAAATGTAGATGAAATGAAACAAGTTAAGGGTGGGTATTTAGTCGGTTTTAAATTTTTTAAAGATCGTCCAAATTTAATTTCAGAAGTTTATGCAATTGCAGATTTTTCAGAATACGAACTTAGCAATCTTAACAAGAGTCTATGTGGTGCAGGAGATGAAAAATGCTCAAACCCTAGTAGAGATAGATTAATTTCTTGGTTGCAAGCGAGTGCTAATTCTCCTGCTGAATATCGTCCTGTATATAAGGTAAAAAGACAAATAAAATACTCAAATTTAGGACAGCCTTATGTTTTATTTACTTATGGAGTCGGTGTTTATAATGTAAAGAATGGACAAATATATCAATATAATTCTAGTCCTATGTTAAATAATAATACAATCATGAGAGAAATTGCTTATAAATATCAAAATTCTATACAAGATGCCATGGGTGGTTGGAATCCAAGATTATTTTAATAAAATATCATAAAAAAAGGGTTTTCTATGGTAAATTTTGATACTCAATATACAAATATTAATTATCTAAGCAATAACACGAACAATAAAAAATCTGTGCTTAAAAACGATGATAATTATTTTAATTCCGTGATAAAAAAATTTAATTTCTCTGAAAAAACCAAAGAAGAACAAGGGTATAATGGATCTCCTGATGTAAAAGAAGTAGAAAACTCTTTATATAAAAGATATATGGAAGATAAACTAAGCAAGGATGAAATAAAAATACTTAATAAATTTGGCACAGACTATCTTACAGAAGGCGTAGATTTTGTCCGCACTTCATAAACGAAAAGTTGATCTTTTAAAAACTCTTACAAGTATGAATGAATTTGAGAAAATATGGGGTGCTGAAAGGGCACAAAGAGAAAAACAATTTTTTAATGAACTTGGTAAGTCACTTACTCAAGAAGATATAGATAGGTTCTTAGCTAATAAAAACAATCAAAAAGAAGATAAAGAAAAACCCTTTAAACCTATACAAGCAGAAAGCAAAAACAAAGAAACTTATAAAGATGATAATACAAGAAATGATCTTGTAAAAAAACTATTAGAAGGTAAATTTAGCACAAGTAAAGAATTAGAACTTCTTTTTGGTATGAAATTTAGCGATGATGCAGGAGAATTTAACAAAGTTCTTTCTTTAAATTCTGTACCAAAAAGTATAGATATTAAAGTTTGAAAATGCAACAATTTAAATCACATTAAAGAGAAATTATGTTTAAAAAATTAACAAGTTCTTTGATTTTAGGTTCTTTGTTAGTAAGTTCTGCTTTTGCTGGGGATTTTTTAGCTAAAGTTAGTAATGGTGTTTTAAGTGATAATTCTCAAGGGGTTAAAGCTCTTAATTTAGATGAAATGAAACAAGTTAAGGGTGGGTATCAAACTAGCTTTAAGCTAGTTGGGAATAATGAGCTTTTAGCTTTTGCTAAGCCTAGTTGGACTTCAGAATTAACCTTATTTCAAGATAGTAACGGAGATCAATATTATTGGAATAGAGAAGGGCTTGTCCGATTTGGTGGAATGTGCGGTATAGATACCACAAATTGCTTAGTTAATGGAAAACATACATACACAAATCAACAAAGACTTTTGGAAACTATAAGTATAGTAGGAAATGATCCTTATCACAATTTTATTGGATATACTGTAAAAAGAAATATTGGTGTTTCTAATTTAGGAAAAAGATTTGTATATTTCTCCTATGGTGTAGCTGTTATTAACGAACAATTAGGTAGTTGGTATAGAGTAAAATCGAGCACTGTTTTAAACAATTACAAAGTAATTAAAGAAATAAGTTCAAAATATAAGAATGATATGGAATTAGCTCTTGGTGGTTATTCTATAAAATAAAAAGGATAAGTTAATGATAAACGGTATAAATTTCAATTTAAATCATCATCACACTATCTTAAATTTAAATAATAAGAAAGAAGATGAAAAATTTTCAAATAATACAATGACTGAAAATTCTATTTATCGCGGGAAAAATTTGAATTTAATTCTAAAATATTCGGACTTGATAAAAGTATTAGCAAAAAAGATATGAAAAAATTTAATAACTTTATGAAGTCAAATGCTTTAAAAGATCCAAATAAAATAGAAAAATCTTCACTTAAAAATCTTGGTAAAGATTATAATAGTTGGGATATAAAAGATGAAGATATTAAATTGATGAACTTTTCCTCTTACTCTCAAATGTTTAATCTTGGATCTGATATTACTAAAAAAGCATCTAATTTTAGAAAAGAATTTAATAATCTTATGCAAGAAGATTTAACTCTAGAGGAATTTAAAACTAAATATCTTGATTTTAAACAAAGACACGATGAGTTTGTAAAAGAATTTGAAATAGCTATGGGCGATAAAATGTTACTTAATGATAATAATGATACTAGCATACAAGAAAACAAAGAAACTTTTAAACCTATACAAGCAGAAAGTAAAAACAAAGAAACTTACAAAGATGATAATATAAGAAACGAGCTTGTAAAAAAAACTATTAGAAGGTAAATTTAGTACAAGCGATGAGTTAAAATTCTTTTTGGTGTTAAAATAGATGTAAAGATTTAAATAATAACGAATTTATTAAAATCTTTTCATAATTAAGTGTGTATAATATATAAAAGTGTGAATTTGAAAGTTTAGAAATTTAAAAAAACCTAATTTAATGCAGTTTGCAAAAGAAAATTATTTAAAAATTACATAAAAGATTATTATAAAAATTTAGCTAGAATGGAATTTATTTTAACTAAAGGTTATAAAATGAATGAAAAAATAATCCAAGATTTAGAAAAATTTGCTAACATGCCAAACCTAAAAAATGCTATAACTTTTTTTGGTTCTGCAAGATTAAAAGAAGACAATGAGTATTGTATTTTGGCTTCAAAATTAGCTCAAAAGTTAGCTGATGAGGGTTATAGCATCATCAGTGGTGGTGGCGGTGGTATTATGCAAGCTGCTAATCATGGCGCTATGCAAAGTCAAACTTCCCACTTAAAATCTTTTGGATTTAATATACATTTACCATTTGAGCAAAAAGCAAATGACTTTTTAGAGTATAATATCACTTTTAAGAGCTTAGCCATTCGCAAAATGGCTCTTATCCAAAAGAGTCTAGCTTTTGTGATTTTCCCAGGCGGCTTTGGAACATTAGATGAATTTTTTGAAATTCTTACTCTTAAGCAACTTAGTTTTAAAAAAGATGTTCCTATTATTTTAGTTGGGCAAAAATTTTGGCAACCTCTTGATGAATTTATCAAAACTTCTTTACTAGAACTTGGAACTATATCTAAAAATGATGAGTTAAAGTATAGTATAAGTGATGATTTAGATGAAATTATAAGAATGATAAAGGAAAAAGATGAAAATTCTTGTTGCAATGAGTGGGGGTGTAGATAGCACTGTAACTGCTTATAAGTTAAAGCAAGCAGGACATGAGATTATAGGTTGTTATATGAAGCTTCATGGAAAAGCTAATTATCATGAAGAAAATATACAAAAAGTTGAAAAAGTTGCTAAATTTTTAGACATCAAATATCATATTTTAGACTTACAAGAAGATTTTAAAAATCAAGTTTATATGCCTTTTGTTAATACCTATAAAGAAGGTAAAACGCCAAATCCTTGTGCTTTGTGTAATCGCTTTATTAAGCTTGGCAAGCTTTTAGAATTTGCTAAGAGTTTGGGTTGTGAGAAATTAGCCACAGGTCATTATGCAAGGATAGAAAATGGTTTGATTAAAATTGCAGTTGATGAGAGTAAGGATCAAAGCTATTTTTTAGCAAATGCAGAGAAAGAGGCTTTGGAATATTTGATTTTCCCTCTTGGAGAGATGAGAAAAGAAGATGTGAAAAAATTTGCTTCTACAATCGATGTTTTAAAATCTTTTGCAACACAAAAGGAAAGTTCTGAAATTTGTTTTGTGGAAGATACTTATGTGCAAGTTTTAGATCAGTTTATGGATACTAAAATTCCAGGTATTGTAAGAGATAGTAGTGGCAAAGAAGTAGGAAAACACGAAGGTTATATGCACTATACCATAGGTAAAAGAAGAGGTTTTGAGGTACGCGGGGCTCATGAGCCACATTTTGTGTTAAAAATTGATCCTAAAAAAAATGAAATCATAGTAGGTAAAAAAGAAGAACTTAAGATAAGTGAATTTAATCTTGATAATATTAATTTATTTGTTGATGCTAAAGAGCTAGATTGTGAAGTAAAAATACGCTATAGATCAAGATCGACCCCATGTAAAGTTTTGATTAATGAAGATAAAAGTGCAAAAATCATCTTACAAGAGCCTGTTTATGGGCTTGCTAGCGGACAAATGGCGGTATTTTACGATAAAGATTTGGTTCTTGCAAGCGGATTTATTAAATAAAAAAGCTAAAGGGTTGCACCCCTTTGGCGTTGCACCCTTTATACTAACTTTTTTTAAAAATTAAAATTATTTTATTGTAATAGAAAATAAGAAAATTGTAGTTGAGGTTTTTCTAAGATAGATTAAGCAAATCTTGTCTTAGAAAAATTATATTGCATTTGATAAGTTGATCTTATTCAGTCACATCAACAATTGATCCACGATCTTCACATCTTTCTTTATTCCATTTTCTTGTATCACACATGCCATAAACTATTTTATGTTTATTCAAATTGCCATTTTTATAGTTGATATAAACAACATCGCCATATTGTATTTGCCCATTTGCAACTTCTTTAGCTAATTCATCTTGAGTCGGTTTTATCTCTTCAAAATCTTCAGCTACTTCAGGGTGTTTTTCTTTTAAAGCATTTAAATCAACATCTTTAAGGCTTTTTATCACAACATTAGAGCCGTAATCTTTTTTTAAAGTTTCAATGAATAAATCATAACCACTTTTAGAACCTCTACTTGGATCATATTTATAATCTACTCCATTAGCACATGCTATAAAAGAAATTAATGTCAAAGCACCAAACATTGTTTTTTTAATCATTTTTTATCCTTTTAGTTTTAGTTTGCAAAGTTTATCATAAATGAAGTTAAATCAAAAAATTACGGAGCTAAAATATCTCCATAATACTTATATCAAACCATAAAAGATCAAATTTAAGTAAAATTCCATAAATTACTGCACTAAATAATCCTGCGAAAATTCCTGCTAAAACATCATCTAGCATTACGCCTAAACCACCTTTAGTTTTTTTGTCAATTTTACCTATGATAGAAGGTTTTGTGATATCAAAAAATCTAAATAAAACAAAAGAAAGTAAAAAAGTAAAAATACTCTGTCCGCAAATTGCCAAGGCTAAAAATACCCCAACAACTTCATCTATTACAATATGCTTATCATCGTGTATGCCTGTTTGTTTTTCATATTGATCGATGATTTTTATAGAGATTAAAAAAAGTAAAATTGCAAGCAAGATCAAAGTTCCTATGCCCAAATACCTTAAAATAAAAAAAGCAGGGATTAGCGCTGCTATCGTGCCAAAAGTTCCTGGAGCTTTATTAACACTACCTGAATAAAAAAAAGTTAAAAATAATTTTTGCATGATTACACCATATATGACATTTGATGAAGTTTTATAAGTTGCTCATAAAATTCTTTATCGCTTCGATACTCTAAAATACCATGTGTAGGGAAAAGATTACTATAGATATTTTGTTTATTATGAAAGCGATTTGGGAAAAGCTCAGATAAAATCAAAGCTGAAATTTCTCTTCTTATAAAAACTGCTGGTGGAATGATACCAAGTCTAAGTAAATTTTTTAAAGAATCACCATGGTATTTCATATGATGATGAGCTCCATGGGGACATGATTTGGTACTTACTACCATTTTACATTCATCACAAAATACAAATTCAGGAAGTATGGTAACTTCTATATTATAATCTTTTGCAAAATCATCAAGCACGGTAAAGGTTCTGTTTTGATTAAAATACATCCCAAGTCCTGCATGATTTTGTCCTACAAAAAGTTTATTGCAATCAAAACTTTTAGCCAAAGCACACTCAAGCACAGGGTTTAAATGCGAGGCAAAAATTTTGATATTATGTAAAGGTATAAGTAAAACCCTAGAAGATGGTAAGTAATTTTGCGCAAAAACATCAAAACAACGCTTTTTGAGTTTTAAGCTCAATCCGTTGTTTTCATAGGATTCTATAAGGAAAATAATCACTAAATCAGATTGTTCTATAGCCCATCTTAAAATTCTCTCATGTGCTCTATGAAAAGGATCAAAACTTGAAACAATGGCTGTGATATTAGAAGGATTTAATCTTTTTTTGATTTTTTCAAAATCTTCTTTAATGGCTTTGATATTATTGTGATAAATTTCAAATTCGCCACTTATACAAATTTTTCCAAAATCTTGGATCAAGCAAGCATTAGGTCTAAAAATATCATTGCTATTTTTATCATTTTCAAATTTGCTTTCTAAAATGATATGTCCTATGGGTTTATCATTGCAAATAAAGTCTATTTTATCGCCAACTTTTGCATTTTCTAAAGCAGTATTATTTTCTTTTGTACTTGCAGGTGCAAAGGTGAGAGTATAAGGAATTTTTTGTTTATGTATCATTCCTGTGGCTATAACTTCATCTCTTTCTTTTTGATTCATTAATTTTGTAAAAGAACCAAAAACTCCTTCTTTGATAAAACATAAAACTTCGTATTCTTCTTCTGAGATTGTAATACTATTTTTTCTTTGTAATGCCATATTTTTTCCTTTTTTCCCATAAAGATTTTCTAGAAATTCCTAATTTTTTTGACAAATCTGTATCAGGAAAGACATTTTGATAACTAATGATAATATGTTTAACATAATCATCAATAGTTAAAATTCCATTACTTTCGAAGTTTTTCTCATCCTCGCCTAGTTCTAAAATTTGAAAATCACTATGTTCAACATTTGTACTTGTATGTATAATAACAGCTTTTTTTAAAGCAAGGTTTAACACTTTTTCTTTGTCTGATGATTTTAGAGTTTGGAAATTTACAAGATAGTATAAACAATTATCTTTAAAGATTTTATCTAAATTTTGTTGATGTGAAAGATCTATGTAAATATTTGCGACATTATGCTCATTGGTATAGTTAAATACAAAATGATCTGCAAAATTTTGATTATTAGTTTTTAAAATCAAAGGCAATTTGAATTTTTTATAATCAAAAGTTGGTAATTTAGCTGTCTCAAATTTATGTTTTAAATAAGACTGATAAGTATGATTTAAAATATTTATTTTCTTAAATTCTTGAAAATGTTTGATTTTTCGCGTTAATTCTTCTATCATAAAAGGCTTTTGTATATAATCACTCGCACCGGCTTTTAGTGGCGCTAAAACTGTATCTGAGCTTATATAAGATATGAGTAAAATAATAATTTTATGCTTAAAAATTTCTACAATATGTTCAAAATTGGCCATACTAGTAGAAAGCAAAATGATTTCATAATCATGATGAGCAAGCTCATTAACATTTGCAATAATATCACAATCATAACCTATAGAATTAAGTTTTGAACCTATGCTTTGGGCTAAATAAAATTCATTTTCTACTATTAAAACTTTCATAATTTCATCCAATCAAAATATTTTAAATTCGCACTTACTAAAACAGCAATTCCTTCTTTTCTTCCTACAAAACCTAAATGCTCTGTGGTGGTGGCTTTGATATTGATTTTATTTGGTGTTACTTTTAATATTTTGGCTATATTAAAAGCAATATCTTCTTTAAAATCTTTCATCTTGGGCGTTTGTGCAATGATTGTAATATCAGCGTTCACAAGCTCAAATCCATAATTTTGCACCAAAGTATAAGCATTTTGCAATAAAAGCATAGAATCTGCGTTTTTATATTGTATATCATTATCTGGAAAAAGTTCTCCAATATCTCCAAGTCCTGCTGCACCTAAAAGCGCATCAATTAGTGCATGAGTTAGCACATCTCCATCAGAATGAGCTTTCAAGCCCATATTTTCATGTACCTTTACTCCGCCTAAAAGTAAGGCTCTTTGCTCTCCAAATTCATGCACATCAAAGCCATTTCCATTAAAAATTTCCCAAGATGGTTTTGGTAAATTTAAGCTTTTTAAATCTTCTTTAAAGGTAATTTTTTTAGCTAACTCATCACCTTGTACATACCAAATCTTACCACCAATAGCTTGTATTGCTGTGCTATCATCGGTAAAATTTGCATTTTGCTCTAAAGCTTTTTTGAGCATACTTGTGCGCGAAAGTTGAGGGGTTTGTATGAGTTTTATTTTATCTCTGTCGATAACTTCTTGAGCATAAATTGCTGTATCGCTTACTTTTAAAACAGGTGTAATACAATCTGCTTTATCGTAATTTTCTATAATATTATTAAAAAGGTTTTTAGAAATCAAAACCCTTGCGACATCGCTAACTAAAACATATTCACTTTGTACTAAATTTAAAGCATTAAGTAATGATTGTGCTCTTGTATTACCGCCTTTAACAAAATGATACTCAGGTGCAAATCTTTTCATATAAGAAATATTACCAGAAGTAACAATTACTTGTTTAAAAGGGTAAAAAGAACTTAAATTTTTAGTTGCATAAAGCCATAATGGATGTTCACCTAGTCTTAAAAACTGCTTTTTTACCGGAGCATTAAATCTTGATGACTCCCCTGCTGATAGCATAATCAAGGAAATATCTAACATTTGTTACACCTTAATTTTTTATTAATGTTACGATATTATACACCATAAAAGCCAAAATTTATATTTAAGTTAGTAGAATTAATCATTTTAAACAACAAGGAGAAAAATTGAAGGAAAAAATCGAAGAAAGACTAAAACAAGTTATATATCCGGGATTTAAAAAAGATATAGTAAGTTTTGGTTTTGTAAAAAAGATTGATTTGAATGAAAAACAAGCTCATATTGTAGTTGAAATCGTTTCGGCTAATGCTCAAATTGCACAAGAACTTAGACTAAACATTGCAAATGTTTTAAAAGATTTAAATTTAGAGCTTAATTTAGAAATCATACAGCCAAAAATTCCTGAAGAAAAAAGCAATTCAAGAAGTGGTAAAAACATCGCTCCACAAATTAAAAATTTCCTTATGATTTCAAGTGGAAAAGGTGGGGTAGGTAAAAGTACTACAACTTTAAATTTAGCGATTTCTTTGGCTAAAATGGGTAAAAGGGTAGGGCTTTTGGACGCAGATATTTATGGACCAAATATACCAAGAATGCTAGGTGAGAGTAAAAGCAAACCTGAAATTGTAGGTCAAAAAATTCGTCCTATTTTATCTCATGGGGTTTATATGATGAGTATGGGTGTGTTGATAGAAGAAGGTAAGGGTTTAATGTGGCGTGGCTCTATGATCATGAAAGCGATTGAACAACTTTTAGCTGATGTGCTTTGGCCTGAACTTGATGTATTATTGCTTGATATGCCTCCAGGAACAGGTGATGCGCAAATTACCCTAGCTCAAAGCGTGCCAGTGAGTGCGGGTGTGTGTGTAAGTACTCCTCAAGTAGTGTCTTTAGATGATAGCAAAAGAGCGCTAGATATGTTTGAAAAATTGCACATTCCTGTTGCAGGTATTATAGAAAATATGAGTGGCTTTTTATGTCCTGATAATGGTAAAGAATATGATATCTTTGGTAAAGGCACCACAGAAGAAATGGCAAAAGCTTATAAGTGTGAAGTTTTAGCTCAAATTCCTATCGAAATGAGTGTAAGAGAAGGTGGAGATAGCGGTAAGCCTGTAAGTTTTTATATGCCTGAGAGTGTAAGTTCAAAAAGATATTTACAAGCTGCTGAAAAAATCTGGGAATTTATAGAAAAGGTTAATCAAGAAGGTAAAGTAGATAATTCAGCTATTCAACCTATAATGAATGGCAAAAGCGCGTGCTCGCAATAAGGAGGAAAATATGCCAATAGAAAGTAAAGAAGAATTTTTAAATTTAATCAAGCAAATCGAACAAAGGATTAATTATAAAAAGCCTAAAGCTTTTGCTATAGCAAGACTTGATCTAAGTCAAGTTGATCCTAGTAAAAAACTTCAAGCTAATTTTGGTGTGATTAATTTTGAGCAAAATTATGCCGCTGCAGCTGTTATGTTTGAAGCTTTTTTTAGAAGAGGGGTTGATGTTGATTTTAATGAAAGTGAGTTTGTGGCTACTTTGATTAAAGAAGATTTGGATTTTGCACTTGAATGCTTTGCGCCATTTTTACAAGAGCAAGGTCATAAAAATATAGAAGCAATCAAAGCAGCAAAGGAAAATTTTAGAGAAAATGCTTTTTCTTTTGTTTGTATTTTTGAAGATGAAGCACCAAAAAGCTTAGAAAGTGTGTATTTAAAACTTTACTTACTTTCAAATAAAAAAGTACCTTTGAGGAGTTTAAATTTAACAGGTGCTTTTGGGATTTTACCAAATGTTGCATGGAGTGATAATAAGCCTATTGATTTGGACTTTTTAAGAGAAAATGAGATTGATTTAAAAATGAGTGGAAGGTATCCAAGGATTGATTATGTAGATAAATTTCCAAGATTTTTAGCTCATGTTATTCCTGAGGATAATACTAGAATTTTAGAAAGTTCTAAAGTAAGAATGGGGGCGGTTTTAGCTGCAGGTACTACTATCATGCCAGGGGCTGCTTATGTGAATTTTAATGCAGGTACAACTGGAGCTTGTATGGTAGAAGGGCGTATTAGTTCATCAGCTGTTGTGGGCGAAGGTAGCGATGTAGGAGGCGGTGCTTCTATACTTGGTGTTTTAAGTGGTACAAGTGGTAATGCTATTAGCATTGGTAAAGCTTGTCTTTTGGGTGCAAATTCGGTTACGGGAATTCCTTTAGGGGATAATTGTATCGTTGATGCAGGCATTGCTGTTTTAGAAGGGACTAAATTTGCTTTAAAAAATAAAGAAGAACTTCAAAAAATCAATCCTGATTTTAAATTTGACAAAGATATATACAAAGGTTTAGAATTAGCAGGGCTAAATGGCTTGCATTTTAGACAAGACTCTCAAAGTGGAGTGATGATAGCAGCTTTAAACAAAAAAGCTGTAAAACTTAATGAAGATCTACATTAAATTCTTAGCCCTTATGGGTTAAGAATTTTAAAACTCATGTTGTAGATTTTAAATTAAACTATAGATATTGTAAAAATGATTTTTAGTATTTAGCTTTTTTAGTGAAAATTCCTACATAAAAGCTTGAACTGAATACTTATCTAAATAATATTTTGTGATGATCATTTTTCAATGATATATTTTTGTTTAAAAATACATTGAGTTGCTATAAACTATAATTATAAAACAGTACTTAAGCGAACTTGGAATTTTATAAGAGTAGTTTCTCTTGGGAAGTTAAATTTGTTTTTTGACTTAAAGCAATAAAGCTTTGTAAGTCAAAAAACATTATAAATTCTTACATAGAGCAAGTATTTTGGATAGTTGAATTAAGCATCCAAAGAACTTTTTCATATTTTGCGATATTTTCTTGAGCAAATGCTGCAGTTGTAGTATCGCTTGCTTTTTCAGCTTCTTCATTTAATTTTTTAAATTCAGCTAAAAGATATTTATAATCTTCTCTAATAAATTCTAAAACTTCTACAGGAGTAAAGCAATCTTTACCATTTTCTAGTTTTGGGCTTTTTGCATTTTCCATTAAAACTTTTTGGCAAGTAATAGCTTTTTCTCCAAGTTGTAAAACTCTTTCAGCGCAATCATCAAAAAGTTCTGCCATTTCTTCATAAGCTTTTTCTGTATATTCATGAATTGAAAAAAACTGTAAACCTTTTACATTCCAATGATAATTATGAAATTTAACCCATAAATGATGAGCATCTGCTTGTAATTGTAATAATTGTTTTGTTACTGACATGTTATCTCCTTTTTTATTTTTAAAATTATAACATAAAATTCTTAAATAATAATTATTATTATTATCTAATAAATTTTAATGTTAATAATTATTATATTTTCATTATACTCTTTTTTTACAATAAAGCAAATTTATTTACTTAATATATTTTTGAGTATTAATTTTCCCACCTCTACGCCAGGTTGATCATAAGTGTTAATTCCAAGCATAATGCCACATGCAGAAGTAAATAACTCATAATAATACATCAAATACCCACAGTGATAAGCATCTAATTTCTCAAGTTCTATTACATCAACACTTAAATTTTCAGCAATTAATGCATGCATGGTTGCATCGCATTGCGCGTTTAAAAGATTATGTAAATTAACTTCATTAGTAAAATCACAATTTTGTAAATGATTAAAGCTTATATTTGGGATACTAGGAGATTTTTGACTATCTTTGATTTTTAAAAAAGTAACAGTTTTATCTTTGGGTCCATCCATGATAAGTTGTAAAAAGCTATGCTGATCTCTAGCGCCAATTAAAGCAATAGGAGTTAAACCTATGCGTTTAAAGCCCTGTTTTTTACCTAGACTTTCAGCAATTAGTTGAATATACCATTCATTAAAACCTTTAAAAGCATCTCCATAAGAAAAAAGCACATTAATATGTGCACTTTTATGTGTGCAGTAATGATAAGCCTTTTGCAAAATTTGATCACATTTTTTCTCAAAAAAATCCACATAACAAGCTTTTGCGCCTTCTAATAAGGCTTTAGTATCATAGCCACAAAAACTCAAAGGAACAATACCAATAGCAGATAAAACACTAAATCTACCACCGACATTTTTAGGTATAAAAAAGCATTTTATGTTTAATTCTTCTCCTAGTTTGTGAAGTTTTGACTCAAAATCAGTAATAAACACAAAATTTTTGTGTAAATTTTCATTTTTAAAATCAAAATGAGCAATGATGAGTTTAAATAAAGAAATCACTTCTATAGTTGTGCCTGATTTGCTTGCTATGATGAAAAGTGTTTTTTGGGGATTTATTTTTTGCATAGTTTGGGTAAAAGTATGTGAGGAAGTATTATCTATAATGAAAAGTTTTTTTTCTTCTACTTGATCAAATAAAAGCTCTTTTAAAGCTTTAACCCCACAACTTGATCCACCCATGCCCACTAAAACGATATTTTCTATATGAGTTTTAGTTGCGATAAATTCTTTACTTTCTTTGATTAAATCAAAGCTTGTATCTACTAAGTGATAATACCCTATATCGCCACTTTCTAACTCATCATTCATTCTATTTGCATAAGCGGTAATTTTTTTAAAATCTTGGGTTTTAAAAAATAAAGTATTATTTAGCATTTTTACTTTTCTCATAAAAATAATTTGTCGCCTCAACAAAGCCTTCTACGCTTCCACAATCAAACCTTTTTCCTTTAAATTTATAAGCTAAAACCATATTATTAGTTGCTTGTGAAAGTAATGCATCAGTTAGTTGAATTTCTCCGTTTTTACCTGCTTTAGTATTTTCTAAAATACCAAAAATATCAGGCGTTAGAATGTATCTTCCTATGATAGCTAAGTTGCTTGGGGCATCTTTTGGATCAGGTTTTTCTACCATAGAATTTACCATGATCAAATCCTCTTCCACAGCATTTCCTGCTATAACCCCATAGTTTGAAACTTGATCAGCTTCAACTTCCATCACAGCTATAACAGAGCAGCGGTATTTTTCATAAATTTTTACCATTTGAGCTAAGACATTTATCCCATCTTCATTTACACATAAATCATCTGCTAAAATAACTCCAAAAGCTTCATCTTGCACTAAAGGCTTTGCTTTTAAAACCGCATCTCCTAAGCCTTTCATTTCATTTTGTCTTGTAAAAGTAAAAGTGCAGCGATCTATGAGTGTTCTTATTTCATTTAAAAGATATTCTTTTTTAGTACCTGCGATTTGGTGTTCAAGTTCATAAGAAATATCAAAATAATCCTCCAAAGCCCTTTTTCCACGCCCTGTAACAAAGCCCATGGTTTCCATACCAGCTTCTAAAGCCTCATCTACACCATAATGAATTAAAGGCTTAGTTAGTATAGGCAGCATTTCTTTAGGTAGGGTTTTTGTAGCAGGTAAAAATCTAGTACCATAACCTGCTGCAGGAAAAATACAAGTTTGAAGCATAGTTTATCCTTAAATTTTTATAAGTTGTTTTGATTATAATTTTATTTAAATATTATAACTAATTTAAGGAAAAAATGAAAACTATTGATCAAATTTATCAAGCAAAAATAGAAATCAAAAAATCAACTTTTTTGTCGTTTTTATGTCCTTTTGAAGAGTTTCAAACTTTAATGCAAAAGCTAAGAAATGAGCATTTAAAAGCCGTGCATTTTGTATATGCTTATAGGTATTTAAATGAATTTGATCAAATCATAGAAGATAAAAGTGATGATGGTGAGCCAAAAGGAACTTCTGCTATGCCTTGTTTGAATGTCTTAAGAGGGGCTTTGCTTGTTAATTGTGCGGTGATTGTGGTGCGTTATTTTGGAGGGATTAAACTTGGTACAGGTGGTCTTGTAAGAGCTTATAGTGAAGCTACAAATGAAGCTATTTTAAATGCAATGCTTTTAGAATTTGAAGCTAAAAATATTTTAAGTTTAAACATTCCTTTTTATCTTTATGCAAGATTTGAGCATTTTTTAAATAAAAATAACATTTCTTATGAAAAAAAATTTCAAGAAAATGTTGAATTGATTTTAAGTGTTAATACAAAAGAAGAAGAGGAATTTAAAAAATTTGCAAAAGAGTTTGAATTTAGTGGACTTATTTGGAAGTAAGCGTTTGCTTACTTCATTTTCATAAAGAATTTAAAAGATCTTTTACCATATCTTTTTGTGGCTCTTGTTTTTCTTCTATATTAGCTTGCATAGGAGTTTCGTTTTGTCCTCTAAAACGATAATTATAAATATTTGACATATTTGAGCTAAAAATTCCTGTGCTAAATTGATCTTGTCTCATGGCTTTTGAAAAAAGCTCATCAAGTTTTATACTTTGCTCGTTTAAATTTTCGCTATTGTTTTGACTAAGTAAAGACATAAAGTCTTCATTAGCTCCTTGAGTGCTTTTATAGGCACTACTTTGACCATATCCATACTCTTTAACCGATAAATTATCATGGTTAACTTGCATGTTTTCTCCTTTCAAAATATTACAAGGAAAAAACAAGCAAAAATCATTCCTTAATCACCATGAGTTGGGTAGTATTCAGCTTCTATTTCATTGTTTTTGATAAACTCTTCTCTAGCTTTATTACAGCGCTCATCTCTTAGTTTTCTATAAGCATTTCTACTTTCTAATTCTTGAGAAGTTAAAGGGCGATCTTCTAAAAATGAAATGTGAAAATAAGTATCATCTTCTTTGCTGAATTTTTCATAAAATTCAACATAGTCAAAATAATCTTTTTCACTTTGAAAATCAATACTTTCTTCTACATAAATAGTTGGGCCAAAACCTCTGTGATTTTGAGTAAAATGTCCAAAACCAGCTGCATATTTTATCTTAAACGAATTCATTCTAAACCTCCTAAAAATTCGTCATAACTTCCTTTAAAGTCTGTTAATTTCCCATCTTCTAAAAACCATATACGATTAGCAAAAGCACTAATTAGCTCTCTATCGTGGCTTATGCATATCACACAACCTTTGAAATTATACAAGGCTTCGCCTAATGCAATGATACTTTCAAGATCTAAATGATTATCCGGTTCATCTAAAAGCAAGAAATTTCCACGTTCTAACATTAATTTTGAAAGCATTAAGCGGTGTTTTTCGCCCCCACTTAAACTAGAAGCCATTTTTTCTTGATCACTTCCGCTAAAGAGCATTCTACCAAGACATTTGCGAATTTCATCTAAATCTTTGAATTTTTCACTCATTAGCCATTCATAAAGTTTCAAATTTTCATTGATTAAATTCGTTGTATCTTGTGAAAAATATCCCATTTCTATGGTAGCACCAAGGTGGATGTGGCCACTATCGGGTTCTAATTTTGATGCGATGATTTTAGCTAAAGTACTTTTTCCAACACCATTTGCTCCGATTAAGGCTATTTTATCACCTTTTTCTAATTTTAATTCTAAATTCTCAAATAAAGTTTTATCATAAGCTTTGCTAATACCTTTTAATTCTAAAACTTCATTTCCTATTTCTCTATTTGTTCTAAAAACTATACTAGGATCACGCCTACTTGAAGTTTTAATCTCTTCAAGCTCAAGTTTTTCTAAAGCTTTAGCTCTACTTGTAGCTTGTTTGGCTTTTGAAGCATTAGCGCTAAAACGGCGTATGAAATTTTCTAATTCTTCTCTTTCTTTTAAGGTTTTATCGCGTTTGAGTTCAGCTTGTTTAGCAAGCAAGGTTGAAGCCATATACCAATCATCATAATTTCCAGCAAAATCGCGTATTTGTTTAAAATCCACATCTAAAATTCTTGTACAAACTTTATTTAGAAAATGTCTATCATGGCTAATTACTACTAAAGTTCCCTCATGTCTTAAAAGTTCATTTTCAAGCCAAGAAATAGCTTCTAAGTCAAGGTTGTTTGTAGGTTCATCTAAAAATAATACATCAGCACCTAAAAATAATACTTGAGCTAATAAAACTTTAAATTTATCTGCACTTTGTAAAGTGCTCATGAGAGCATTAAAATCTTTAATATTTAAAGAGCTAAGAATTTTTTCACATCTAAGCTCGCAATCATAGTTTGGATCTTCTTCTGCTGTTATGATTTCAAGCTCGCTTAATCTATCATTAATTTCATCGGTAAATTCTTCACTCATATAAAGTTTTTCTTTTTCTTTTAGTGCATCATATAATCTTTTATTTGCACACATTACCGCATCTTTGATAGTGTAGTTTTCAAAAGCAAATTGATCTTGTCCTAACACTGCGATTTTTAAATTTGGATCTATGCAAATTTCTCCACTGCTTGATTCTATTTCGCCTGAGAGAATTTTTAAAAAGGTTGATTTTCCTGCGCCATTTGCACCTATAAGTCCATATCTTTCACCACGGTTTAATTTTAAATTTACATCTTCAAATAAAAGTTGATTTGCAAAACGCATAGTGAGATTTTTTATTTCTACCATAATTTTCCTTAGAATTTTCTAGATATTGTAGCGAAAAACTTTTGAATGAAGAAGGGCTTGAATCAAGTCAAACCTAAAATATCATACTAAAGAAAAGATTTAATCGTTTTATAAAGTTCTTCAGAACACTGCTCTACATATTTCTCCATTTTTGTCTGTAAAAATTTCCCATTTTCCTCATAAAACTCACTCTTAGTTAGGCTTTTAAACTCTTTAACTCTCGCTTGAGTATTTTGCTCTAAGTATTGTTTTATAATTTCACAAGTTTTACCCCTTGTGCGATATGCAACTATAAAAACATCGAAGCACTTTACACCTTGCTCCAAAGCTTCCTTATTTAAGAGCTCAAATTTATTTACAAGTTCCAAATCATCACCAGCTGAGCAAAAAGACACATATTGATCTTTAAATTCTACTATGGCTATAAAATCTCCTTTTTCATAATATTTAAAATATCTTATCAAAGGCTTCTTTTCTAAGGTACGTAAAAATGCACGAGAAATGCTTGCAGTTTTTCCTGTGTTAGCTGCACCTTGAAGTGTAATTAACGCGTTAAAATTCATCATTATTTATTCTTGCTTATCTTCATTTTCTATATTTTGTATCAAATCCATAATTTGATAAAAATTATAACTATAAGCCAAATCATCAGCTCTTGTAATATCCCAAATCCATAAAATTATAATTAAGATTTTTAAACCGATTAAAATTGCACCTCCAAATACAAATGCAATCCCTGCGAATTCACTTTGGAGTCCATTAAACACAATCCGTGGAAGAATAAGTATAACAACCAAAAGAAATATTCTTATCCAACCTGCAACTTTTCGCCCAGTCATAAATCTAGCAATTCCAAAAGCACCGAAAAAAAATGTTAAAAATCGTAATTTTGGTGCTTCTTTTAAATTTAGTTTATCTATCCTACTATCAAATTGCTTTAATTGTTCGCTAGAAAATTTTCCAAGCTTTTGTTCAATTAAATCTAATTCATAATCACCACCAATAGCCCACGCAATGTTTGCTATCGAATCCACTTTATCCACAAAAAACTCCTTTTTAAAAAATGATATTAAATTATTCCACAATTTAGCTTAATTAATATTGAAATAATCAATATTAATTAAATAAAACATAGAATATTTCAATTGTTTTTAATAAAGAATTTTTAATGTAAAATCAGCCCATAAGTATTTAAAAATTTAGGGTAGCTTATGGCAAAAAAGAGCAAACGCGATATGGCATATGAATTAGATATTGATGTTAGCACTTTGTATAATTGGAGAAAATACAAACCTAATTTATATCGCATCGTTATGCTTGGCTTTAAATTTGATGAACTTTTGGAAAAAAATAAAAAAAATTATGAAGAGCTACTTGAGATAAATCAAACCATACAAGATGAAATTGCAAAATTTAAATAAAAACAATTTAATGATTTTAATATATTTATTAGCTTTTTAATTTCATAAAGTTTTATTTTAAAAGTTTTTTCGTGTTATTATTTGTTGCTTTGAAATTTAACTATCTAAGATAAATTACATTATTTTTTACTAAGCATATTTCAGGCATATTTATTTTAATTTCTATTTTTATTTTACTTATAATATGTATTAAAAAAATAATTTAAAATTGTTGTATAATTTTTAAAATTATTTTTAAATTAAGGTTATTTGATTGAGTTTAGTTTTATTATCTTTTTTACCTTCTTTTAGTTTTGTTTTGGAATTTTTAGCTTTATTTTTAGCTTATTTTTTTAAGCAAAATAAGATTTTTTTCTTGCTTTTGTTGATTTTATGTGCTAGGGCTTTATCTTTAGTGGCAAGTGAATATCAAGCGCATTTGTTTATCTCGGTATTTTTACCTTTTTCTTTTGTGCTTTTTGTTTTTTTGCAAGATAGTAAGCTTGTTTTTGAAAGAATTAATTTTATTAAATTTGCGTATTTAGCCTTTATGGGTTTTGTAGCGTTAATACTTAGCACAAGTACTAATTTTAATGCAAGCATTACAAGTGAAATTTTTGGCCTTTCAACGCAATTTTTTAAGCCTATTAGTGAGTTAAGCTTTTGTGTGTTTTGGGTAGGAATGATATTTTTATTATTTTCATATTTTAAAAATAATGATTTTCATTTTTTGCTAGCTTATATGGGCTTGAGCGTGCAATTTTTATTTTACAATAGTGTTGATTTGGGTTATTATGAATTTGCTTCTTTGGTGTTGATAGGATTTTTAGTGTATAAAGCTTATAAAATAGCCTTTTTTGACACTTTAACCAATTTGCCAAATTTAAAGGCCTTAAGAAGATATGCTCAAGGACTTGAAAATTTTCATTTAGCCTTGATTGAAGTAAAAAATATCAATGAAATTTATCATCAAAAAGACTCAAAAATGGGTGAGTTTATAATGCATGAATTTGCTAGGATTTTAAAAAAAGCTTTACATGCTAGGGTTTTTAAAGATGATAAGGATTATTTTATTATTGTATTTGAAAATGAAAATATAGCCTTTGTACAAAGCAAGCTTCAAATGCTTGAAAATTTTATGCAAAAATATTGTTTTGAATTTAAAGAACAAAATGTAAAGTTAGAAATTAAACTTTGTTTATCAAGCAAAAATGAAAACATAGAAGAAAGTTTAAAACAAGCAAAATTAGAACTTAGAAGACAAAAGGATTAAAATGTTAGATTTGATTTTTAGAGAGTATGATATAAGAGGGCTTTACCCAAGTGAGTTAAATGAAAAAAGTGTAAAAGCTATAGGCTATGCTTTGGGTTTAGAAATGAAATCAAGGGGTTGTGAGAAAGTAAGCGTAGGCTATGATGCAAGATATAGTGCAAATGAACTTTTTAACTATTTAATCAGCGGTTTAAATAAAGCTAATATGCAAGTTTTCAATATAGGCTTAGCACCAACTCCTATGGGGTATTTTAGTTTATTTTTTGATGATATTTTTGATGCAAATATCATGATAACAGGTTCGCATAATCCAAAAGAATACAATGGCTTTAAAATAACGATTAATAAAGAAAGTTTTTTTGGTGCTGATTTGAAAAAGCTTTCTTTAAAAGTGCAAGAGTATTTAGAACTTGAAATCAATGATGATTTAAGATATGAAAATTATGATATTAAAAGCTTATATATAGACTTTTTAGCTAAACATTTTTCACATCTTAAGGGCTATAAAGAAAAAATCATTATTGATTGTGCAAATGGAGCTACTGGAGTGATTATAAAGCCTTTGGTGGAAAAATTAAATCTTAATGCACAAATTTTATTTGAAAATCCTGATGGAAATTTCCCAAATCACGCGCCCGATCCAACAGAGCTTGAAAATTTACACGCATTGCAAGTTGCGCTAAAAGAAAATGAAAATGCAAAAATGGGCTTTGCTTTTGACGGAGATGGAGATCGCTTGGTGGTTGCAAGTAAAGATTATGTATTTAAGGGCGATGAGCTTTGCTATTTATTTGCTAAAAATATAAAAAATCCTAGAGTTTTAGGTGAAGTAAAATGTTCTAAAAATCTTTTCGATGAGGTAGCTAAATTTGGTTTTATCATGATGGGTAAGACCGGGCATTCTAATATTAAAAAAATGATGAAAGAGCAAAATATCGACATAGCAGCAGAGCTTAGTGGGCATATTTTCTTTAAAGATAGATATTTTGGTTATGATGATGGAATTTATGCATTTTTAAGAACCTTAGAGCTTTTAGTAAATGGTTTTGATATAGAAAAATTAGTTAAAGAATTACCAAAACTTTATGCAAGTGAAGAGATTAAGCTTAAGGTTAGTGAAGAAAATAAATTTCAAATCATAGAAAAATTTAAAGAAAAAGTAAAAGCAAATGCTTTTGAAAATGTGCTTGATTGTAATGAAATTGACGGAGTTAGAATTACCTTTAAAGAAGGCTGGGCGCTTTTGCGTGCTTCTAATACAAGTCCATATCTTATCATGCGTGCTGAAGCTACAAGTGCTGAATTTAAAGACTTTTTAGAAACAAGAGTAAAAGAACTTTTTGAAGAAATCATAAAAGAGCTTGCATGAGTTCTTTTACATCAATATTTTTTGTATATAAATATGCTCTTAAGAGTTTAGGGATTTTTGCTTTTCTATAAATTTCTTTAAATTCTTTTGACATTTTCTCACAACTTACAAAAGGAAAAATCAAAACTTTTTCTTGTATGTAAACAATGCCTATTTTATGCGAAATTACTCCATCGCCTTTTAAAGCTTCTTGTCTTTGTTTAGCACTTAAAAGTATTCCAAGTTTTTTAAAGCATTTTGCGATTAAACTTTCATCTTTATGAGTAATGTAAATATTTTTAAATTCACAAATATTTTCTTCTTTTAAGTCTTTTTCTAGGTATTTAAAGCTCATTTTTACTCCATTTGGATAAAGCTTTAAAAACTCATTAGCAAAATTTTTGCGTATGAAATTTCTAAAATATTTTTCATCATCATTACTCTCATCATGAAAATAAGTGATATTGTTTTCTTTTAGGTAGTTTGAAATTTCTTCTTTTGGAATTTCAAGCAAGGGTCTTATGATGGTAAAATATTTTCTTTTTTCAATATCTTTAAAGCCAAGCAATTCTCTAAGTCCTGCACCTTTGGAAAATTGCATTAAAAACCATTCTAATTTATCATTTAAATGATGAGCTAGTAAAAGATTATCATAAGAGTGATTTTTGCAAAGTTCTTCAAAAAACTCATAACGCAAAGCTCTTGCACAAGCTTCGAAATTTTTTGTTATCTTGGGTGCGGTTTTGATGTAAATTTTTTTATGAAAACACTTGGCTAATTCTTTAGCACTTTGTTCTTCTTTATCACTATTTTTGCGAGTTTTGTAGTTTATAAAAGCAAGATCAAAATCTATATTTTTTTCTAAAAGCATGAAAAATAAAGCACTAGAATCACTCCCATGAGAAAATGCTAAAAGATTTTTCCCTTGCTTTAAATGATTTAAATATTTACTATCAATCATCAAACTTTCTTAAGGCTTTTGCAATGAGTTTTTTATCTAAGCTCTGCGTGATTTCACACTCATAAAGCTCGCCCATTTCTAAATTTCCACAATCACTTTCATTGATGAGAATTTCTCCATCAATATTTCTATCCCAACGCAAATCTTTTGCACCGATGAAAAATTCTCCTTCAGAGCTTTGACCTTCACAAAATGCTAAGGTTTTTTTACCAACTTGTTGATTAAAGCTTTTTTCTATGCAATCATCAACAATTTTTTCTATCACTTTTAATCTTGCATTGATGATTTTATTAGGAATTTGTTCCATTTCAAAAGCTGCGGTATCTTCTTCTTTGGAATAAGCAAAAACACTAATTCTATCAAAACCAAATTCTTTTATAAAAGCGCATAATTCTTCAAAGTCCTCATCACTTTCTCCAGGGTGTCCTACTATAAAACCTGTGCGTAAAAATGAATTTGGAGCTTGTTTCATTAAATTTAAAAGCTCGATTAATTTAGCTTTGTTAGCTCCGCGTTTCATGATTTTAAGCATATTATCACTGATGTGTTGTAAAGGCATATCAAAATAATTTACAAAAACTTTTGATTGAATGATTTTTTCTATCACTTCTTTACTAATGCTTGTTGGATATAGATATAAAATTCTAGCAGCCTTTACACCTTGGATATTTTCTATAGCTTCAATAAGCTTTAAAAGTCCATCTTTTTGACCTTGATCAAACAAATACGAACTTGTATCTTGAGCGATAAAAGAAAAGTCTTTATAGCCTTTTTTAACAAGTTCTTTTACTTCATTTATAATACTTTCTAAGCTTCTTGATTTAAGTTTGCCTTTAAAACTTGGTATAGCGCAAAATGAACATTTTTGATTACACCCTTCAGCTATTTTGATAAAAGCATGATAGTTTGATCCTGTGATCACACGATTGGTATTTTTATCTTGCAAGTAAGTAGAATTTGAAAATAGATTAGTTTTTTTAAGTATCATTTCATCAATTTTTTCATAATCTCCCACACCGGTAAAAAGATCAACTTCAGGTAGTTCTTTCATTAATTCTTCGCGGTAGCGCTGCATTAAACATCCTGTTACAACTAGCAACGAGTCCTTTTTTCTTTGCTCATGTAAATCTAAAATCGCATTTATGCTTTCTTTTTTAGCACTATCTATAAAACCACAGGTATTTACAATCAAAACATCAGCTAAGCTTGGCTCATCACAAATTTCATAATCACTTAATCTTCCAAGCATGATTTCACTATCAACTAAATTTTTATTACAACCTAAAGACATTAAAAAAAGTTTTGGCATATTTCTCACTTTAAATGTTTTATTTTTTGCTAAAATTATAAGATTAAATTATATCAAAATTAGAAAGAAAATTTTTATGGATAATTACGAATACAGCGAACTTTTAAAAAAATTAAAAAACAAAGTTGGAAATATCGCTTCTATTATTAAGCCTGAAGAGATAAAAGCAAGATTAAAAGAAATAGAAAATTTAGAAAATTCCCCTTCTTTTTGGAGTGATGTAAAACAAGCAGGCGTTATAGGTAAAGAAAAAACTAAAATTTCAAATTTATTAAAAAACTACGAGAACGCTTTCAATGCTTTAAATGACGCTAGTGAGCTTTTTGATCTTGCTAATAGTGAAAATGATTTAGATACTATAGAAGCTTTATTTGAAGATGCAAACAAGCTAGAAGATCTTATTGTAAATCTTGAAATTTCTATGCTTTTAAGCGGGGAAAATGATGGTAAAAATGCTATAGTTTCCATTCACCCAGGAGCAGGTGGAACGGAGAGTAATGACTGGGCTAGCATGCTTTATAGGATGTATTTGAGATTTTGTGAAAGAGAAGGTTTTAAAGTAGAAACACTTGACTTTCAAGAAGGCGAAGAAGCAGGACTTAAAGATGTTAGCTTTTTAGTAAAAGGTGAAAATGCTTATGGGTATTTAAAAGCTGAAAATGGCATTCATCGTTTAGTAAGAACTTCTCCATTTGATAGCGCAGGGCGTCGCCATACGAGTTTTTCTAGTGTGATGGTTTCACCTGAACTTGATGATGATATAGAAATAGAAATTGAAGAAAAAGATATAAGGATTGATTATTATAGAGCAAGCGGGGCAGGTGGACAGCATGTTAATAAAACTGAATCAGCGGTGCGTATAACTCATATGCCAAGTGGTATAGTAGTGCAATGTCAAAATGATAGAAGCCAACATAAAAACAAAGCAACTGCTTTTAAAATGTTAAAATCACGCCTTTATGAGCTTGAGCTTATGAAACAACAAGATGAAGCAAATTCAAGTGAAAAAAGTGAGATAGGTTGGGGTCATCAAATCCGCTCTTATGTGCTTTTTCCTTATCAACAAGTCAAAGACACACGCTCAAATGAAGCTTTTTCACAGGTTGATAATATCTTAGATGGGGATATTAAAAAAATTATAGAAGGTGTTTTAATAGCACAAAAAGCACAAGATTAATACTACAAAAGGATATTAAATGGAAAAAATTCTAGTTTGTGTGGATGTTTTAGAGCCTTGTAGGGAAAGTTTGCATTATGGGGTGTATTTAGCCAAAAAGCTAGATTTACCTTTAATGTTTTTATACACTATAGAACCAAATTTTACTAATGCTGAATTAGCTTGTAGTTTTGGAATAGGTGCTAGTGGATGTGTGATTGAAGATTTGGTAGAAGAGCAAAGTCAAAAAAATGAAAATCTTTGCAAAAAAGGGCAAAGAATTTTAGAAGAATTTTGTGCTTATGCAAAAGAACAAGGCGTAAAAGAATGCTTTAGTGTGCAAAGAGATGGAGACTTAGAAGAAGTTTTAAAAGAATACAATGATCAAATAAGATTAGCCATAGCAGGTTTAAAAGGCGGAGGTAAGAAAAACAAAATAGGCATTCATACAGAAGAATTAGTAAGAGCTTTAAATGTGCCTATTTTGCTTGTAAATTCTGCATTTAAAGAGATTAAAAGTGTGATGATGGCTTATGATGGGAGTAATTTAGCTAAAAAGGCTATAGAACAAGCCATTAAAAGACCTATTTTCAAAGAAGCAAAGCGTTATGTGGTAAATGTTTCTAAAGATGAAAAAGCTTCTTGTGAATTATTAGCTCAAGTAAGTCAAATTTTCAAAGAAGCAAATTTAAATGTACAAACTCAGCATTTAAGTGGAGAGATTACTCAAGCTTTATTTGATTTTGGTGAGCAAAATGATATAGATTTATTGATTATGGGGGCTTACTCACATCACTGGGTAAAAAGTATTTTATTTGGTAGTTTGACAAATGATATTTTAACTAAGGCTAAAAAACCTTTATTGTTAATTCGCTAACATTAATCTATTTTGATTAAAAATTATAAAATAAATACATGAAGAATTTTCATGTATTTATAAATTTAATAATAAAATAAAACTAATTGATATAAAGATTAACCATATAAAAAGAAAAAATGCCATTAAAAATGGTTTAAAACCTGCATTTTTTAAAACATTTTTATGGATATTTACTCCTAAAGCTACCATAGCCATAGAAAGCAAAAGTGTGTCTATAGTTTGTATGCTTGGTTTTATATAGTTAAGCGCAAAATCTGTATTTAATATTTCAAGTGAGCTAATACCGCATGCAAATAAAAACCACAAAGCAAAATAAGGAATATTTGCTTTAATGGAGATTTTTTCATTATTTTTACTTAGAAATTTCAATGAAAAAAGACTTAAGAAAATCAAAAAAGGCACTAGCATTAAAACACGCATCATTTTTTCTATGACAGCACCATCTCCTGCTTTTACAGCTTCACCTGCTGCAACAGCATGTGCAACTTCATGCAAGCTTGCTCCCATGAAATACCCCATTTGCTTTAAATTAAAAAAATCAAACCAACCTAAATTCCAAGCCAAAGGATATAAAAACATCCCTAAAGTTCCAAACACAACCACAGTGCAAACTGCTACGCCAACTTTAGCAGAGCCACCTTTAACAATGCTTTCACTAGCCATCACAGCAGCTGCTCCACAAATGCTTGAGCCACTACTTATAAGTATGCTTTCTTTAAGATCAAGTTTGAATAATTTTCCTAACAAAAGCCCTATAAAAAAGGTAGAAAATACCACTAAAAATGCTAGCAAAATCCCATTTAATCCAACTTTTTCTAAATCATTAAAAGTAATTCTAAAACCATAAAGTATAATTCCAAGTCTTAAAATTTCTTTTGTTGCTATGCCTAAAACTCCTGATTTTTTGAGTAAATTTGCATTTTGATGAGCTAAATTTCCTATTAAAGCTCCTAAAATCACGGCTATGATTAAAGCTGAAATTCCAAGATTTTTAAAAAAATTAAGCTCAGAAATAGCAAAAGCACAAAAAGCAAGAGTAAAAAGCAGTAAAAAAGCTTCAAATTTTCTATGTTTATATATATTTTTATGCATGAATTTTTCCTTTTTTTGTTTTTTGTAATCTTAATGATTTTTTTGTGATAAGTAAAATTAATTTTATTTGATATAATGATTAAAAATATTTATCAAAAGAGTGCTTATGACTTTTAAACAAATAAAATATTTTCAAGCCTTGTGTAGAAATTTAAATTTAAGAGCTTGTGCTAAAGAATTAAATATAACTCAATCTGCTTTGTCTTTAGCTATATTTGAACTTGAAAAAAGTTTAAACACCAAGCTTTTTGATAGAAATGCTAAATTTTTAAGTTTAAATGAAAAAGGAAAAGTGTTTTTAAAACAAATCACTCCTTTGATTTTAGAATTTGAACGCATAGAAAAAGCAATGCAAGATGATCAAAGCTATGAAATAAGTATGAAAGTTAGTCAAAATGTAGGCACTTATTTACTAGGATCTTTTTTAGATCAAAAAGCAGAAAATATCAAGTTAAATTTGTCTTTGGATAATAGTCAAAATATTATCAAAGATATTTTAGATAAAGAAATAGATATAGGTTTGATTGAAGGAATTTGCAAAGATAAGGATATAAAAAAGATTAAAATTTGTGATGATGAGCTTATTGTAGTGAGTAAAAATGACTTAAAAAAAGAATTTTTCATAGATGAATTAAAGGATTTTAAATGGCTAAGTCGCGAGCAAGGTTCAGGTGCAAAAGAAGTGTTTTTAAATGCTTTACCTGAAGATGTAAAGCTTAATTTGGTTTATGAGTTAAACTCAACTGCTATGATAAAAGAGTTGGCTAAAAAAGGTAAATTTTTAGCAGTTTTACCTAAATTTAGTGTTAAAGAAGAGCTTGAAGCTAAAAGTTTATTTGAAGTAAGATTAAAAAATTTTAAAATTTCAAGAGAGCTTTGCTTGATTTATCATAAAAATAAAGAACCAAGCAATAAATTTATAAATTTATGTGAGTTTTTAAAATTTTGCATTCAAAAAGATTTAGCTTAATTCTTGAATACATTTTTTAAAAAGTTCTCCTCTTTCTTCATAAGATTTAAACTGATCTAAGCTTGCGCAAGCAGGGCTTAGTAGGGCTACTTCATCATTAGTTAAGTTTTGATTGATTTTTTCTACCGCTTTAGGTAAAAACTCACAAAAATATGCTTTTAAATTAGCATTTTTAGCATAATCAAGTATTTTATTGGTGCTTTTTCCTATGGCATAAAGCTCTATATCAAGCTCTTTCATAAAAGCAAATAAAGCACTTAAATTCACTCCCTTATCATCCCCACCTATGATAAGATGAATTTTTTTATCCTTATAGCGTTTAAGAGCAGCTAAACTAGCATCAAGATTAGTCGCTTTAGTATCATTTACCCAAAGTCTATTTTTATGATCAAATATTTCTTCAAGTTTATTTTTTTCTATTTTAAACTCATTTAAAAGCTTATAAGAGCAACGATCTAGTATGATTTTTTCTATACTTAAGGCAATAAGAGCATCAAGCAAAAAAGGGGTTTTAAAATGAATTTTTTCTAAATCAATTTGCATTTTTTTAGCTAAATCTTGCTCATCTTCATAGCTTATAACATAAGCATGGGTTGGATAAGCCTCATACTTTTTAGGTAAAATTACCACATCATTTTCATTCATTCTTTCAAGCACGCTAAGCTTTGCTTGCTCGTAGTTTTCAAAGCTTTTATGCCAAGAAAGATGATCAGGTGTAATAGGTAAAAGCGCATAAATTTCAGGTTTAGCTATTTTGGTGTAAAAAAGTGAAAAAGATGAGCTTTCTAAAATCCATAATTTAGCATTAGCGTCCATTTGTGCTAAAGGAGTTCCTATGTTTGCTCCCATTTGTGCATTGATATGTTTTAAAAGATGATGTGTCATTTGGGTGGTGGTGGTTTTGCCATTTGTTCCGCTTATCCAAACACTTTTTGGCATGCCATCATAAAAAAAATCATACTCACTGCTTAAATTTTTTGCTTGCCGTATGAGAGAATGATTATTTGGAAAGCCAGGACTTGGAATTTCTAAGTCACTTTTTAAAGGATCAAATTCACAAGGTGGTAAAAGTGTATTGTTAAATTCATCCTTACTTATACTTGTAAAATGATCATCATAAATATCGCAATTTCCAAAACGCTGTGCAAAAGCTTTAGTTGTTTTTCCGTATCCAAAAAGTGAAATTTTCATTATCTTAACTTTATACTAATTAATGCAATAATATTTGCAAGTAAGGCTATCATCCAAAAACGCACAATGATTTTATTTTCCACCCAGCCTATTTTTTCAAAATGATGATGAATAGGTGCCATTTTAAATACTCTTTTATTAAAGATTTTAAAACTTCCTACTTGTAAAATCACTGAAATAGTTTCTAAAACAAATACAAAACCTATAAGTAAAAGTAAAATTTCATTTTTACTTACTATACCAAGATAGCCTAAAAATGCCCCTATACTTAAACTCCCACTATCTCCCATAAAAACTTGTGCAGGATAGCAGTTATACCACAAAAATCCCATAAGCGCGCCAACTAAAGCTGAGCTTAGCACCACAAGTTCTCCTAGTCCTTGAATTTTAGGTAAAAATAAATAAGAACTATAAATAGCATTTCCACTTAAATACAAAAAAGCACCAAGACTTAAAAGAGAAAATATAGAAGGCACGGTTGCAAGACCATCAAGCCCATCGGTTAAATTTACAGCATTAGAGCTTGATACAATAACTAAAATCCATAAAAACAACATAAACATACCACCATCAAAAATAGCATGTTTGTAAAAAGGTAAATAAAATTCAGTATTTATATCAAATAAATATAATAATCCAACACAGATAAAAGCAGCGCTAAATTGCCCTAGTAGTTTCATTTTTGGGCTTAATCCTGCGTGATTGTCTTTTTTTAAAATTTTCCCCAAATCATCAACTAAGCCTATAGTACAAAATAGTACTAAACATAATAATCCAACGATTACAAAACTATTATTTAAATCAGCACTTAAAACACTTGCTATGATAGTAGCAAAGATAAAAACAAGGCCACCCATAGTAGGGGTATGAGATTTAGCTTGGTGTGATTGTGGAGCGTATTCATAAATAGGTTGATTTGCTTTTTTATTTTGAGCCCATTTGATAAATTTTGGCATTAAATACAAACTCAAAAATAAAGCAATAAAAAATGCAAAACCAGCACGCACGCTAATATAAGAAAAAAACATATAATTTGTATATTCTGTAAGATAAAGCAAAATTTTAACCTTGTATTTGTTTTTTAAAAGCATAATTTTAGTAAAATCACATAAATAAATTATAAAAAAGAGTAAAAAATGAGTCAAAAATGTATTTTGATAATCACAGATGGTATAGGACATAATACAAATTCAAACTATAATGCTTTTTTTCATGCTAAAAAGCCAACTTATGATAAGCTTTTTGAAAATACCCCTAATGTTTTGATAAAAACAAGTGGCTTGGCAGTTGGCTTACCTGAAGGTCAAATGGGTAATAGCGAAGTAGGGCATATGTGTATAGGTAGTGGACGCATAATCTATCAAAATTTAGTCAAGATAAATAAAGCCATAGAAAATGACACTTTAAAAGACAATAAGGCTTTAAAAGAATTGTTGCAAAAATGCAAAAGAGTGCATATCATAGGGCTTTATAGTGATGGCGGGGTGCATTCTATGCATACACATTTTAATGCACTTTTAAAAATTTGTAAGCAAGAAAATAAAGAAGTTTTTGCGCATGCAATTAGTGATGGTAGGGATTGTCCTCCAAATTCAGGTTTAGAATTTATAAAATCTTTACAGGAATTTTGCGAAAAAGAAGGGGTTAATTTTGCTTCTTTATCGGGAAGATTTTATGCTATGGATAGAGATAAGCGCTATGATAGGGTTAAGTCTTATTATGATGCTTTATTTGCTAAGGCACCAAAGTGTGATGATTTTGTGCAATTTATACAAAAAAACTATGATGAAAATATCACAGATGAGTTTTTAACCCCAGTTATTAGTCAAAACTTTGATGGAATTAAGGCTGAAGATGGTGTGATTTTTATCAATTTTAGAAATGATAGAATGCGTCAATTAGTCGCTTCTTTAACCCAAGAAAGTTTTAATGAATTTCCAAAAGAAGTGCTTATAAAAAATGCCATTACTATGAGTTTGTATGATGAGAGTTTTAAACTACCTGTGATGTTTGAAAAAGAAGAGTTAAATAATACTTTAGCTTTTGTGATAGCTAATGCAAATTTAAGCCAACTTCACACAGCTGAAACAGAAAAATACGCTCATGTAACCTTTTTCTTTAATGGGGGAAAAGAAGAATTAGAATGCAATGAAACAAGAATTTTAATTCCAAGCCCTAAAGTAAAAACATACGATGAAAAACCTCAAATGAGTGCTAAAGAAGTCACAGATGAGGTGCTTAAGGGTATAGAAAGTGGTATGGATTTTATCGTAGTAAATTTTGCAAATGGTGATATGGTAGGACATACGGGTGATTTTGAAGCTGCGATTAGTGCGGTTGAATGTGTAGATGAGTGTTTGGGTAGGGTTATTGCTAAAGCAAGAGAGCATGATTATGCTTTTATTATTACTTCAGATCATGGAAACTGTGAAGCGATGAGGGATGAAAAAGAAAATATGCTCACTAATCACACAACCTTTGATGTTTTTGCTTTTGTCGAAGCTAAAGGAATAGAAAAGCTTAAAGAAGGCATGGGGCTTAGTAATATAGCACCAAGTGTGCTTAAAATTTTAAACTTACCTATCCCAAAAGAAATGGATGAGGCTTTATTTTAATTTAAAGGAGAACAATGAAATTTAGTGGAAAAAATGTTTTAATAACAGGTGCAAGTAAAGGTATAGGTGCAGCAATAGCCAAAGAATTAGCAAGTTATGGCTTAAAAGTTTGGATTAATTATAGAAGTAAGCCTGAACTTGCTGATGCACTAAAAGAAGAGATAGAAAAAAGTGGTGGTTGTGCGGCTGTGATTAAATTTGATGCAAGTGTTGAAGAAGAATTTACAAGTGCTATTGCAACTATAGTAGAAAGTGATGGTGAGCTTAGTTATTTAGTTAATAATGCAGGTATTACTAATGATAAATTAGCACTTAGAATGAGTATGGATGATTTTTCTTCAGTGATTAATGCTAATTTAAATTCAAGCTTTTTAGGTTGTAGAGAGGCATTAAAAACTATGAGTAAAAAGCGTTTTGGCGCGGTTGTAAATATTGCTTCTATAGTTGGAGAAATGGGAAATGCAGGCCAAACTAATTATAGTGCTAGTAAAGGCGGTATGATAGCTCTAACAAAATCTTTTGCTAAAGAAGGCGCAGCAAGAAATATAAGATATAACTGCATTACCCCAGGTTTTATAAAAAGTGATATGACTGAAGTTTTAAGTGATGAGATTAAACAAAATTATATTAACAATATCCCTTTAAAGCGTTTTGCAGATGCTAGTGAAGTAGCTCAAGCTGTGGCATTTTTATTAAGTGATCATTCTTCTTATATCACAGGAGAAATTTTAAAAGTCAATGGCGGGCTTTATATGTAAGCAAGGTTTTAACCTTGCTTAGTTTCTATAGCTACTACTGCTATAGCAAAACCTCCATCATGTGCTACGCTTACACTTGCTGATTTAATTTTGAATTCTTGCATGACTTTTTGAGAAAAACTAATATGCGGAGCATTTTTATCATCCTTAGAGATGATGATGTCAAAAAAAGAACATTCTTTAGAAATTCCAACCCCCAAAGCCTTAGAGGCAGCTTCTTTAATAGCCCAAAATCCGGCTAGAGTGTTGGTATTTTTTATATAACTTTGCTCTTTCTTGGACAAAAATTTATCCAAGAAAAGCATTTTATGTCTTTCATAAATTTTTTCTATGCGAGAGCATACGACTATGTCACAGCCTATCATTAAGATACTACAAAGTCGGTAAAATAAATATTTTTGATAAAACCATCAGTTAAAACTTCATTGATCTTACCGGTTAATTCATCTTTTAATCTTTCTTTACCCTTTGTAGTGCTTACTTCTTCAAAGGTTTTTGATGTTAAAGTTCTAATGATAATATCTCTAATAATAGCAACTTTTTTATCAAGTTCAGGAGTTAAGGTTTCAACATTTTGTTCAAGTTGAATGGTGCATTTTACATATCTTGATCCACCATCACTTAATAAATTTAGCGTAAAAGGTGCTAAAGGATACATCACGCCAATATTTGCATAATCACTCCCTCTAGCTGCTACTGCATTTGTTTTTTTAGGAGCTTGTGCAACTTGTGCGCTTTCTTCGGTTTGCGGGGTAGGATTTTCTTCAGAGCCGCCACTAAACATTAGATAAGCAATTGCTCCTACAATAACAAGTAAAAATACAAATAAAAATACAACGATAATGATTACTAAAGTATTCCCGCCTTTTTTCTTTGATTCACCTTGTTCATCCATCATATCATCAGCCATATTTTTCCTTTTATAAAATTTTAAAATGTTATTGTATCAAAAATTATATTTTTTTTAAATTATGATTATTTAATCTTTTGTAAATGTCTATAAACACTAGGTTCTGAAATATTTAAAAGCTCCGCAACTTTAGGAATAACACCTTTTACATTAAATACGCCTTTTTCATATAAACTAGCTATCATTTTTTGTTTTTCCTTTGGTTTTAAACTTTTATTTTTAAAACTTTCAATATCTATCCCCGTAATATCTTCAACGATTTCTTCTAAATCAAGTTTTATGTATTCTTTATTTTCTTGTTCAGGACTTTCATAAGAATTATCATAAATATTTCCAAGATTTAAAATTTCATCAGAGATTTTTTTAAATGCTGAAGTATCATGATTAATACAAAGCAAACCTTCAAGTTTTTCATCTTTTTTAATAAAAAAAGTAGAGCCTGACATTACTTGTGAGCTTTTAGCTGAAGTTTTATAATGTGTTATATAATCACGCTCTAAATAGATTTTGTTTTTAATCATTTCAATAGCAAAGCCTGTTAGAGGTGAATTTATAGTTCTTTTGCTAATATGATTATTAGCTATTTCTGCTATATTAGTACCATCTTCACTTACATCATGCAAAACTATTTCATAATTTCTTCCCAAAGCATCAGCAAGAAATTTCACTAATTTAATATAGTAAGTTCTTGTTTCTTTATCCATTAAACTCTCCTTGTTTTATTAATTTTGTAGTAAAAATATTTAAAATAAGAGCACTTATTCTTATTTTTCAACAATTTTAATACAAAATAAAAATAATTATGCTTAAAAAAAGATTATTTTTTCAAAAATAATAATTTTTATTGTTTAATTTTATTTTAATAATATAGGGATATAATTTATCAAATAATAAAAATTATTATTTATAAAAAGGAGAAAAGATGAAAAAACTAACCAATGATTTCGGAAATATCATAGCCGATAATCAAAATTCATTAAGCGCAGGTGCTAAGGGTCCACTTTTAATGCAAGATTATATTTTGTTAGAAAAACTTGCCCATCAAAATAGAGAAAGAATTCCAGAAAGAACTGTTCATGCAAAAGGGAGCGGTGCTTATGGGGAGCTTAAAATCACTAAAGATATTTCTCAATACACCAAGGCAAAAGTTTTACAGCTTGGAGAAAATACACCTTTATTTATAAGATTTTCAACCGTTGCAGGCGAAGCAGGTGCAGCTGATGCAGAAAGAGATGTAAGAGGTTTTGCTATTAAATTTTATACTAAAGAAGGAAATTGGGATTTAGTAGGTAATAATACTCCGACATTTTTTATAAGAGATGCATATAAATTTCCTGATTTTATCCACACTCAAAAAAGAGATCCAAGAACTCATTTAAGAAGCAATAATGCTGCATGGGATTTTTGGAGCCTTTGTCCTGAAAGCTTACATCAAGTTACTATTTTAATGAGTGATAGAGGAATTCCTGCAAGCTATCGTCATATGCATGGTTTTGGAAGTCACACTTATAGTTTGATTAATGATAAAAACGAAAGATTTTGGGTGAAATTTCATTTTAAAACCAAGCAAGGTATTAAAAATTTAACCAACGAAGAAGCGGCAAATTTAATAGCAAATGATAGAGAAAGTCATCAAAGAGATTTATATGAAGCTATTGAAAAAGGAGATTTTCCAAAATGGACTTTCCAAATTCAAGTTTTAAAAGAAGATGAAGCAGAAAAATTAGGTTTTAATCCTTTTGATTTAACTAAAGTTTGGCCACATAGTATTGTGCCTTTAATTGAAGTAGGCGAATTAGTACTTAATAAAAATGTACAAAATTACTTTAATGAAGTAGAACAAGCTGCATTTAGTCCAAGCAATATTGTTCCTGGTATTAGTTTTAGTCCTGATAAAATGTTGCAAGCTAGAATTTTTTCTTATCCTGACGCACACAGATATCGCATAGGGACAAATTATCATTTATTACCAGTTAATCGTGCAAAAAGTGAAGTAAATACTTATAATGTAGCAGGTGCTATGAATTTTGACACTTACAAAAATGGCCTTGCTTATTATGAACCAAATAGTTATGATGATAGTCCAAAAGAAGATAAAAATTACCTAGAGCCTGACTTAGCACTTGAAGGTAATGCGCAAAGATATGCTCCACTTGATAATGATTTTTATACCCAACCAAGAGCCTTGTTTGATATAATGAATCAAGATCAAAAAGAGCAATTATTTAAAAATATCGCTGCTTCTATGAGTGGGGTTGATGAAAAAATTATACAAAGAGCATTAAGTCATTTTGAAAAAATTTCAAGTGAATATGCAAATGGCGTTAAAAAAGCTTTGAAAATGTAATTTTTACTTGCCACTTTAAAAGTGGCAAACTAAAGATTATAAAGGAAAAATATGTTTAGTAATGAAGAAGAAAAAAGAATTCAAGAGCTTTGCACTATGGCTTTTGATTACGCAAGACAAAATGATTTACAAAATTTAAAGATTATGATAGAAGCAGGTTTGAGTGTGAATTTAAAAAATCATAAAGGCGATAGTCTTTTAATGCTTGCAAGTTATCATAATGCTTATGAATGTGCTAAGTTTTTACTAGAAAATAATGCTAGGGTAGATGAGAAAAATGATAGAGGGCAAACTCCATTAGCAGGGGTGTGTTTTAAAGGATATTTACCTATGTGTAAGCTTTTGGTAGAACATGGAGCAAATATTGATGAAAACAATGGTCTTGGTATGACACCTTTTACTTTTGCGTTGATGTTTGGGCATAGAGATATAGTAGAGTTTTTAACAAAGAATTCTAAAAAAAGTTTTCTTAAAAAAATAGCTTTTAGTGTATTAAAAATTTTCAAAAAATAGTTAATAATTTATAATATATTAAAAATATATTTTATTTATTTAAAATTATCAAAAAATTCTATTATTAAATTATAAATTTTTAAAATTTTTTATTATAGAAATAAAAAATTTAAGCTAAATTAAAATAAATTCAAATAAAATTACCCCTAATTTTTTAATGAAAGGATAACAAATGTCTAACAAAACAGAAAAATTATGGGGTGGGCGTTTTGATTTACCTACAAATAAATTAGTTGAAGAATATACTGCTTCACTACCAGTTGAGCCAAGACTTGCTCCTTTTGATATACAAGGTAGTATAATTCACTGCACCATGCTTGCAAAACAAGGTATTATAAAAGACGATGAAGCAAAGACTATCATTAAGGGCTTAGAACAAGTTAGAGAAGAAATTCAAAATGGTACTTTTGTGTTTGATATAGCTGATGAGGATATTCATATGGCTGTAGAAAAAAGAATGACACAAATCGTAGGTCCAGTAGGTGGAAAACTTCACACCGCAAGAAGTAGAAATGACCAAACTACTCTTGATTCAAAAATTCATATGAGAGCAGTTATTAAAGAAGTATTAACTCAAATTACTACTTTGCAAGAAGAAATCGTCCATCAAGCTCAAAAAAATATCAAAGCTATTATGCCAGGTTATACGCATTTGCAAACGGGCCAGCCAGTGCTTTTTTCACATTGGATTATGGCGTATTTTTGGATGTTAAGTAGGGATTATTCTCGTTTTGAGGATTTATATAAAAGAATGAATGAGTGTCCTTTGGGAGCAGCTGCACTTGGCGGAACTACATTTAATATAGACAGACATTTTTGTGCCAAAGAACTAGGCTTTACTAAACCAACAGAAAATAGCATTGATAGTGTAAGTGATAGAGATCACATGGTTGAATTTACTGCTATTGCTGCAATGTGTTTCATGCACCTTAGTCGTTTTTGTGAAGAGCTTATACTTTTTTCAAGTCAAGATTTTAAATTTATAGAATTAAGTGATGATTTTTGTACCGGTTCAAGTATAATGCCTCAAAAGAAAAATCCTGATGTAGCTGAAAAAATGCGTGGTAAGACAGGTAGAATGTATGGTAATGTTATGGCAATGCTAACTATTATGAAAGGTATTCCATTAGCTTATAATACTGATATGAGTGAAGATAAGGCTCAAGTTTATGATTCTATGGATACTTTAATGGCAAGTTTAAAAATTATAACTCCTATGATAGAAAAAATGCAAGTAAATGCTAATAATACAAGAGCAGCAGCTGCAAAAGGATTTTCAAATGCCACAGATATGGCTGATTATTTAGTAAGAAAAAATATACCATTTAGAGAAGCTCATAGTATAGTAGGTTCAGCTGTGAATTATTGTATTAAACACGGAAAAATGCTTGAAGAGCTTAGCATGGAAGAATTCCATCGATTTAATGAAAATATCCAAGAAGATATTTATGAGGTAATTGCTTTAGAAACTTGTATAGACGCAAGACTTTCTTATGGTGGTACAGGAACTAAAGTTGTATTAGAGCAAATTGAACATGCAAAAGAATTGTTGGATAAATGTAAAAAATAAACAATAAGGGCGAAGATTAGATGGATATTATTTTTATACTTCAACTTTTTATTATTTTTTCTATGATAGCCATAGGTGGTAGATATGGTGGTATAGGACTTGGGGTTGCAGGTGGGCTTGGTATGTGTATTTTGGTGTTAGTTTTTGGTATGCAACCAGCTTCACTTCCTGTGAGTGTTGTGTTTATTATACTTGCTGTGATTACTTGCGTGAGTGTTTTGCAAAGCGCAGGCGGGCTTGATTTGCTAGTAAAAATAGCTGAAAAAGCATTAAAGAAAAAACCTCAAGCTATTGTTTTTATGGGTCCATTAATCACATCCACATTTACAATATTTTGTGGTACTACTTATGTGGCTTTTTCTATTTATCCAGTGATTGCTGAAGTAGCTGCTCAAGCTAAAATTCGTCCTGAAAGACCACTTTCAGTTTCAGTTATAGCAGCAGGTATTGCAGTGGTAGCTTCTCCTATGAGTGCAGCCACTGCAGGTATGGTAGCCATTTTAGCCATTAGTGGTGTGGGACTTGTTCAAATATTAGCTGTGGTAATGCCAGCATTTTTAATTGGTGTTATATGTGCTTGTTTGAGCGTTTTTAAAAGAGGAAAAGAGCTTGAGCAAGATGAGGAATTTCAAAGAAGAGTAAGAGCAGGGGAGTATCAATTTTTAACTCAAGATAAACAAGAAGATAAACAAGAAGCAGATCCTAAAGTTAAAAGAGCTTTATTGATATTTGCTTTGGGGATTTTAACCATTATTTTCTTCGGGACTTTTACAAATTTGTTACCTCACTATGAGCTTGCAAATGGTAAAATAGAAAGACTTTCTACCCCAAATTTAATTCAAATGATCATGCTTGCAACAGCTTGTTTAATTATGCTTTTTGCTAAAGTTCCTGCTAATAAACTTGGTGAAGCTTCTGTATTTAAATCAGGACTTATAGGCGTTGTAGGGGTTTTTGGTATAGCTTGGATGACAGGGACATTTTTTGAAGCTTACAAGCCTTTATTTAGTGATTCTTTATCACATATTGTAGAAGATTATCCGTATTTATTTGGTGTAGCTTTATTTGCCTTTTCTATGGTGATTTTTTCTCCAGCTGCAACAGTAGCTGCTTTGATGCCCTTGGGTGTGAGTTTGGGAATTCCTCCTCAAATTCTTATCGTGCTTTATCCTTGCGTGAGTGGAGATTTTATAGTACCAGGAGCTAATCAAATAGCTTGTGTGGCTTTTGATAGAACAGGCACAACAAAAATAGGAAAATTTGTGATCAATCACTCTTATTTAAGACCAGGTTTTGCTTTAATCATTGGTGCTGTTGTGAGTGCTTATTTTATATCGCAAATAGTTTTTTAGCTATTAAAGGCTATTTTTAAATTTTTGCAAATATCTATAGACGCTAGGTTCTGATATATTAAGTGACTTAGCAACTATAGGTATGCTTCCTTTTATATTAAAAATTCCCTTTGAATGAAGCTTTTTAATAATCTCATCTTTTTGTTCAGTGCTTAAGCTATATCCTGAATTTAAATATTTTAAGTCTATGTTTTCAGCTAGAATATCTTCTATAGAATGACTAAGTGTTTCTATATTACTCACATTGTGTAAATTTACGTTGTTTTGATTGTGAATATCTAATAAATCACTAAAATCATTAATTTTTTCTAGTTCTATGATTTTACTAATAGCATTTCTAAGTTCTGTGGTGTCGTGATTTATACATAAAATTCCTACAATTTTATTTTGGTTTTTTATAAAAAAGGTTGATCCGGTAACGATCTTAGACTTTTCAACCTTTGCTTTGTAATCACATAAAAAATCTTTATTTAAATACTCTTTTTCTTGTACAAGCTCACTCGCAAAAGAGGTTAATGGAGAATTGATTGTCCTTCCGCTAATATGATTATTTGCAATGGCTGCTATATATGAACCCTCAGGTGAAATCACATGAAAAACTATTTCATACTGATCTCCAAGAACTTGCCCTAAAAATTGAGTGAGTTTGATAAATAATTCTTTTTGTTGTTCATCCATGATCTAGACCTTTTTGTTGTTTTTTGTTATTTTACAAAATATTTTCATCAAAGTTGTTAATATTTACAACAATAAAAAAAATTATTATTATGATAAAAAAATATTGACAATTTATTATTATGATGATAATATTATATTATGATTTCATTTAAACACAAGGAGTATACATGGCAAATTATCCAAAGGCTATAGGACCATATTCAGCTTATAGAGAAGCTAATGGTTTGTTATTTATTTCAGGACAACTTCCTATTAATCCACAAAGTGGAAACATAGAAAGTGAAGATGTAAAAGAACAAACAAGACAATCATTGTTAAATATCAAGGCTATATTAGAAGAAAATAATCTTTATTTTAATAATGTAGTTAAAACGACTTGCTTTTTAGCAAATATTGATGATTTTTTGGCTTTCAATGAGGTTTATTCTGAATTTTTCGCAGCTCCATATCCTGCAAGAAGTGCTTTTGCGGTAAAAGATCTTCCTAAAGGAGCAAAAGTGGAGATAGAGGTTATTGCTCATAAAGGATAGAGCATGTTGGGTTTATTTTTTGCAGGATGTTCTGTATTTTTACTTGTTTTTATGCTCTATAAAAAAATCAACGCCCACATGGCGTTGCTTTTAAGTGGTTTATTCTTGTTAGCTTTAGCAGGAATTTTTGGACTTTCTCCAATTATTAATGAAAAACAATCTTTACATTTAGGTCTTTTTGATATTTTTCAAGTAGTAAATACTAAAATGTCAAGTACTCTAGCAGGTCTTGGACTTACTTTAATGTGTATAGCAGGATTTTCTGCTTATATGGATCATGTAGGTGCAAGTTATGCTTTATTTAAAGTATTTGAAAGACCTTTAAAAGCTGTGAAATCACCTTATGTTTTATTGTTGGTTTCATATTTTGTGATCCAGTTTTTAGTGCTTTTTATACCTTCACATGCAGGTTTAGCACTTTTGCTTATGGTTACAATGTACCCTATTTTAGTGCGTTCAGGTGTTTCTAAGCTTTCTGCGCTTTCGATTATTGCTATTTGTCAATACATTGACCATGGTCCAGGAAGTGGTAATGTAATTTTAGCTGCAAAAACAGCTGAAATTGATCCTGCGGTATATTTTGTGCATTATCAGCTTCCTACAACTGTGCCTATTATTATAGCAGTGGGTATTGCGATTTATTTTTGCTCAAAATATTTTGATAAAAAAGAAAATTTCACATTTAACCGTGATGATGTTGAAAAAGAATTAGCAGAACATGATGGCAAAAGTGAAGAGCTTAAAAAACCACCTAGAATTTATGCGATTTTACCTATTATACCTTTAGTGTTAATTTTGGGCTTTAGTAGTGTTTTAGATAGCATTATGGTGTTAATGGGATTTACTACCATGGAAGATGTTAAAGCAGCTTCATCTACTGCAATTAGAATGAATGTACCGGTTGCTATGATGATTTCAACTTTTATAGCAATTATTTTTGAAATCATTCGTTATAAAAGTTTAATTGATACTTTAAATTCTATCATGGTATTTTTCAAAGGTATGGGACATTTGTTTGTAATCACGGTTTCTTTGATCGTTTGTGGCCAAGTTTTTGCAAGTGGCCTTTTATCAGTTGGTTTTGTAGATACTTTAATAGACTTTGCAAAAGATGCAGGTTTTGGAGTGCTTGCTATCATCATAGCAGTTTCTATTTTACTTGCTGTGTGCGCATTTTTAATGGGTTCAGGAAATGCAGCATTTTTTTCTTTTGCACCACTCATTCCAAATATAGCAAAATCTTTTGGAGTTGAAACTATAACTATGATAGCACCTATCCAAATCATGACAGGTTTTGGTAGATGTGTTTCACCTATTGCACCAGCTATTTTGGCAATTTCAGCTATGGCTAAAGTAAATCCATTACAAGTTGTAAAAAGAACAGCTATTCCTATGCTTGTAGCTGCTATTGTTAATGTGATTATGACTTATGTTTATTTGTAAAAAGGACTTAAAATGAATAATAAAACTAAATTAATCCACCTAGGAAGAGGCGATCAAAACGCTGAAGCAAGATCAGTTAATCCAACCTTAATGCGTGCATCAACCATACTTTTTAAAGATCATGCTACTTGGCAAAAATACCGCGAGCTAAGAAAAAATGAGCGTGTTTTAAGTTATGGTGCTAGAGGAACAGCTACAAATTTTGAACTTGAAAAACTTATTTGTGAGCTTGAGGGTGGTTATAGAGCACAACTTTTCCCAACAGGGCTTGCAGCATTAGCTATGGTGCTTTTAAATTATGCTAGTAAAGATGCTCATTTTTTAATCACTGATGCTATTTATGGACCTGTTAGAACAATTTGTGATTTATTTTTAACTAAAATGGGTGTAGAAATTGACTTTTTAAAAGCTGATGCTTCTGATGTAGAGGAAAAAATCAAACCAAACACAAAATTAATCCTTTGTGAAAGTCCAGGTTCTATACTTTATGAAATCATAGACTTACCAAAACTTTGTGAAATTGCACACAAACATAACATACCAGTAGCGATTGATAATACTTATTCAAGTGGGTATTTTTTAAACCCGCTTGAGCTTGGAGCAGATATTTCAGTAATTGCAGCGACTAAGTACTTAAGCGGGCATTCAGATGTTACTATGGGTATAGTAGTGATTAATGAAAAAGAATGGAAAAATTTTGACAAATTACCAGAAGCTTTAGGATTTACTACAAGTCCTGATGATGCTTATCTAGTGCTTCGTGGTATGAGAACTTTAGATGTAAGAATGAAAGCACATGAAAAAAGTGCAGATGAGGTGGTAGAGTTTTTACAAAGTAGAAAAGAAGTTAAAACAATTTTTTATCCAAAATTAAAAACTCACCCAAACCATGAAGTTTTTATGCGCGATCATAAAGGCGCTAATGGTATGGTAACGATTGAATTTGCAGATGGCATTTCTAAAGAACAAGCCGTTAAATTTGTAGATAATTTAGAGTATTTTTCAATCGGTGCAAGCTGGGGTGGATATGAGAGTTTAGCTACTGTTACTACTCCGCCAAGAACGGCAACAGATTGGAGCACTAGAGGTCCTTTTGTAAGATTTCATATAGGTCTTGAAGATAGTAAGGATTTGATTGCTGATTTAAAACAAGCATTTGAAAAAATAAATTTTAAAGGATAAAACATGGGTGTGAGTGTATTTGATATGAGGTTGCTTCAAGATTCTTGGAGCACCCCTGCAATGAGAGCTATTTTTAGTGAAGAAAATAGAATTCAAAAATGGCTTGATGTAGAAGCTGCTTTGGCAAAAGCTCAAGCAAAACTTGGCATTATCCCTAATGAGGCAGCTACAGAAATAGCTAAAAAAGCGCATTATAAATTTATGGATATGGATTTTATTTTTGCTGAGTTTAAAAAGACTAAACACCCTTTAGTGCCTACTGTTAGAGGTTTGGAAAAAGCTTGTGAAAATGGTCTTGGCGAATATGTGCATTTTGGTGTAACAACACAAGATATCATTGACACAGGCATAGTTTTACAATTTAAAGAAGCTATGGCTTTAATCAAACAAGATTTAAAAGATATAGCTAAAAATTTAGCAAAAATCGCAAAAGAGCATAAGAACACTGCAATGATGGGAAGAACCTTAGCTTTACAAGCTTTACCTATAACTTTTGGACACAAAGTTGCAATTTGGCTAAGTGAGCTTAATCGTCACTATGAAAGAATTATCGAACTTGAAAAAAGATTATATGTAGGATTAATCGTAGGTGCAGTGGGAACTAAAGCAAGCTTAAGTGACAAGGCTAATGAAGTAGAAAAACTTACTTTAGAAAGCTTAGGTTTAGAAGTTCCTGACATCTCATGGCAACCAGCAAGAGATCGTTTTATTGAGCTTGGTTATGTTTTAGGTAATATCAACGCAACCTTTAACAAAATCGCACATCAACTTTTAATCTTAGCTCATAATGAAATCGATGAAATTGCTGAGCCTTTTGGAAAAGGTCAAGTAGGAAGTTCTACTATGCCTCATAAAAGAAATCCCGCAGTAAGTGAAAACGCAGTGACTGTAAGTAATGCCCTAAGAGCTAATATTGCAATTTTAAGTGATATAGAAAGACATGAGCATGAAAGAGATGGTCAAGTTTGGAAAATGGAATGGAAGCTTTTACCAGAAGCATTTTTAATGCTTTCAGTGGTATTAGCAAATATGAAATTTGTCTTTGATGATTTAGAAGTTAAAAAAGACAAAATGTTAAAAAATCTTGATACGCTTAATGGCTTTGTATTGGCAGAACGCGTGATGTTTGCTTTGAGTGATCATTATGGTAAGCAACATGCACATGAAATTGTTTATGAAAATGCTATGAGAGGTATAGAAAATCATAAAACTTTTAAAGTTGTTTTGCTTGAAGATGAGCGTGTAAGTAAGGTTTTAAGTGAAAAAGACATTGATGTTTTAATGGATGCTACAACTTATGTAGGTTATGCACCAAAATTAGTTGATGAGTTCTTAGAAAAAATCGCTAATGCACAAATTCTAAAGTAGAAAAAAATGTATTTAAGTGAAAAACTAGCCGAATTTATCGTAAATTTAGACTATGAAGCTATTCCTAGTGAAGTAAAGCAAAGAGCAAAAGAGCTTATGCTTGATGCACTAGGAACAGCCCTAGCTGCTAAAAATGAAGCTTGTGTTTTAAATGCAACTAAGACTTTTGAAGCTTTAAGCGTAAATCCTAGTGAAAAAATTTGGAGTGGGGATAAAAAACTTGATGTAATTTATGCTGCGATGGTAAATGCTATTGCAGCGCATGCCCTTGATTTTGATGATACTCATACTGAAGCTATTTTGCACGCTAGTGCTATTTTAACTCCACTTTGTTTAACTTATGGATTTAGTGTAAGTAAAGATGGAAAGAAAGTTTTAAAAGCCTTTATTATTGGTTGGGAAATTGCTGCTAGAGTGGGTATAGCAAGCAAAGGAAGTTTCCACAAATGCGGCTTTCATACTACAGCTATAGCAGGAATTTTTGGTAGTGTGGCTGCAAGTTGTGTTTTGCTTGATTTAAACAAAGAACAAATCATCAATGCACTAGGTTTAGCAGGAAGTTTTGCAAGCGGGGTAAATGAATTTTTATCTAATGGGTCTAATTCTAAAGTTTTACACATAGCTAATGCTTTGAAAAATGGAATTTTGGTAGCAAATTTCGCAAAAGCTAATATGAGCGGTCCTTTGAGTATATTTGAAGGAAGGGATAATATCTTTAGAACTTTTGGTTTAGAAGATGAGTGTGATAAAAATGAACTTTGTAAGGGCTTGAATGAAATTTGGCAAGTAATGCAAGTTTCGTTAAAACCTTATCCAAGTTGTCATTTTGCACATGGGCTTATTGATTGTGCTATGAGTTTAAGAAATGATGGCTTAAAAGCGCAAGATATCAAAAGTTTGCATTGCTTTGTAGATGAAGTGCCAATTTCATTTATCTGTGATCCAATAGAAGCAAAATACACTCCACAAAGTGCTTATGCGGCCAAATTTTCCATGCCTTTTTTAATGGCTTTAGCGTTTTTTGATGGCAAAATTACTTTAAAATCTTATGAAAATTTAAATAGAGCTGAACTAATAGAATTTGCTAGAAAAATTAGCTATGAGAAGAAAAAATCTAGCGGTTTCCCTAAATACTTTCCAGGACATTTAGAAGCTGTTTTAAATGATGGAAGAGTAATTAAAAAAGATGTGTTTATAAATAAAGGAAATTTTGATAATCCTTTAAGTTTTGATGAATTAAAAGATAAATTTCTTTCTAATGCTAGCATAGCACTTTCTTTAGAAAAGGCTGAGGAATTAGTCAAAAAGCTTCAAAATTTAGAAAATCTAAATGATTTTGATTTCTAGCAATCTCATTTTTTGAGATTGCTTATTATTTTAAAAAATAAATAATTGAATTTTTTATATAATGTCTTATCTTAGTTTTTGTAAGGAAAAACATGACTTTAGATACATTAAAAGACAATGAAGAAGCCTTTATAGTAGGCTTTGAAGCAGATAAACAACTCCAAGCAAGACTTTTTAGTTTTGGTTTTGCAAAAAACAAAAAAGTTAAAAAAATTCGCTCTTCTATAGCAAATTCTACTATTATGGTAGAACTTGATACAACTTGCGTGATTTTACGCTCAAGTGAAGCAAAAATAATACAAATTTCAAAAGAGTTTTAATGAAAGAAATCATCGTTGCTTTAGTAGGTCAGCCAAATGTTGGTAAAAGTTTATTAATTAACGCACTTTGTAAAGCTAATATGAAAGTTGGAAATTTTAGCGGTGTTACGGTTGAAAAGGCTGAGGCTATATTAATTTATAAAAATTATGAGTTTAAATTTATAGATTTACCAGGAACTTATGCATTAGATGGTTATAGCGAAGAAGAAAAAATTACAAAAGATTTTTTAAAAAAGGGTAAATTTGATCTTGTAGTAAATGTGCTTGATTCTACAAATTTAGAGCGTAATTTGATTTTGAGTGCATCTTTAATAGAAGCTAAAATCAAAATGATTATGGCTTTAAATATGCAAGATGAAGCTAAAAATGAAGGTTTTAGTATAGATTTTAAAATTTTATCCCAACTTCTAAATACACCTTGTCTTGGCGTGTGCGCTAAAACTAAAGAAAATCTAAATGCACTTTTGGATTTAATCATTTCAACCCATGAAGCTAAATTTGAAGCTAAAGAGCGTGTTTATAGCGATATCATAGAAGAAGAACTTGCAAAAATAAGTGAATTTTTAAATCAAAATGAAATTACTTATTTAGATTTTTCTACAAAAGATTTAGCGATAGCTTTGCTTAAAAATGAAGTTAATATAGTCATTTCGCACGCTTTGGGAAAAATACTTGATGAAGCTTTAGAAAAAATTTATATGGCATATCATAGCAAAGATATGGAAAGTATTTTTAAAGAAGAGCTAATTGCTTTTGCAAATGGTATATGTGTTAAGGTTTTAAGCAAGAGTGTTAAGTATAAAAATCATACCAAAGAAATAGATTCTATTTTAATTAATAAATTTTTAGGAATTCCTATATTTTTGTTTTTTATGTGGGCTTTATTTCAATTAACCTTTACTTTAGGTCAAATCCCTATGGATTATATAGAAATGTTTTTTGCTAATTTAGGTGATATGGTAAAAAATAATATTAGCAATGAATTTATCGCTTCAGCTTTAGCTGATGGTGTTTTAGGTGGAGTCGGTGCGGTTATAACTTTTTTACCAAATATTATGATTTTATTTTTTGGTATAGCCTTGCTTGAAACAACTGGATATATGGCTAGGGTTGCATTTTTATTAGATGGAATTTTATACAAATTTGGCTTACATGGTAAAAGTTTTATCCCTTTAATCACGGGTTTTGGCTGTTCAGTACCTGCATTTATGGCTACAAGAACTTTAAAAAATAAAAAAGATAGACTATTAACTCTTTTTATTATTAATTTTATGAGTTGTGGCGCAAGACTTCCTGTATATGTGCTTTTTGTTGGAGTGTTTTTTCCTACTGATGTGGCGGGAAATTATCTTTTTGGGATTTATCTTTTGGGTGCGTTTTTGGGTTTGATTGCAGCTAAGATTTTAAGAATGAGCGCTTTCAGAGGACAAGATGAACCTTTTGTAATGGAAATGCCAAAATATAGAATGCCAAATTGGAATTTGGTATGGTTTATGGTGTTTAACAAAGCCAAAATGTATTTAAAAAAAGCAGGAACATTTATTTTGATAGCTTCTTTGCTTATTTGGTTTGCGAGTAATTTTCCTGCACAAGAAAATAATACTCAAGATGCTTTAACTCAAGAACTTCAGATAGAAAATAGTTATCTTGGACAATTTGGCAAAGCAATAGAGCCTATTTTTGCACCACTTGGCTTTGATTGGAAACTTAGTGTATCTTTGGTAAGTGGTTTAGCGGCTAAAGAAGTGATGGTTTCTACTATGGGTGTGCTTTATTCTTTAGGTGATGAAGTTGATGAGACAAGTTTAAATTTACAAGAAGCCATAAAAGAAAACATCCCTTTTAGCACAGCAGTTGCTTTTATACTTTTTGTTATGATTTATAATCCTTGCTTTGCAGCAACTATAGTTTTTGCCAAAGAAGCAGGAAATAAAAAGTATGCATGGTATCTTTTTATATTTACATCTTTATGTGCATATTTGATCGCTTTTTTTGGGATTAATATTACTAAATTGATAATTTAATCATCTTTATGATGATTAAATTTCCATTTTTTGCTCTAAAGAGTGTTGCCAAAAGGCTGTTTCAAGTCTTATAGTAGTATAAAAAATTTCGTTTAATTTTTTAAATTTTTCTTCACTAATGCTATTTGCATAAGAATTAAAAAAGTCTTTAAATTCTTTAATTTCATCTTGAAATTCTTTACCTGCATAGGTTAAAATCCACTCTTTGTAAGGATGATTTTCTAAGCTTTTTTCACTAAGCCCTTTATAAATTTCTTCCCCTATATATGCATAGCCTATAGCACAAGCACTCAAAGCACACAGCATATCCAAATAATCACCATTTTGCCCCACACTTAGTAAGTATCTTGTATACGCAATATTAGTTAAACTTTCATCTTTATAGCCAAGTTTTTCTACATCAATACCTAGTTTTAAAATACTTCTGTGAAGTTCCAATTCTCCTTCTAAAGTGTAGTTTTGATTTTTAATGGCAAATTGAATTTCTTTAGAGTTATTTGCATTTAAAGCAAGCAGGGCATAGCATTTTGCATAATTATTTAAAAAGATATAATCTTGTTTAAGATAAAACAAAAATGTATCTTTTTCTAAAGTACCATTTTGAAGTTTTTTTACAAATTCATGATAGATGTATTGCTCCCAAGTTTTTTTATTTTCTTTTATAAGTTTATCTAAAAGCATTAATTTCCTTTGCTAAAATTTAAGCTTTTATTTAAACACAGATAATTAAATTTTTCGTAATAATCTTTAATTTTTAACTTTTTAAACAAGAAATTTATTTTTTTATTGTAAAATGCGTTTTAATTTTTTAAACTAGGAGATAAAAATGGCAATTTTTGATGATGTAAAAAAAGTAGTTGTTGAGCAACTTAGTGTTGATGAAGATGCAGTTAAAATGGAATCTAAAATCATTGAAGATTTGGGTGCTGACTCTTTGGATGTTGTTGAATTAGTTATGGCTTTAGAAGAAAAATTTGATGTGGAAATTCCAGACAGTGATGCTGAAAAACTAGTAAAAATTGAAGATGTTGTTAATTATATAGAAAATCTTCAAAAATAATTTTAATTTTTAATAAGGAGTGCGGTTTGAAACGCGTTGTAGTAACAGGTATAGGAATGATCAATGCTCTTGGCTTAGACAAAGATAGCTCATTTAAAGCAATTTGTGATGGCAAAAGTGGCGTTGATAAAATCACTCTTTTTGATACCACTGATTTTCCAGTGCAAATTGCTGCTGAAGTAAAAAATTTTGATCCTTTAAGTGTCTGCGATGCTAAAGAGGTTAAAAAAATAGATCGTTTTATACAACTTGGTATTAAAGCAGCAAAAGAAGCTATGGAAGATGCTAAATTTGATGAAACTTTAAATAAAGAAGAATTTGGTGTAGTTTCAGCAGCTGGTATAGGTGGTTTACCAAATATAGAAAAAAATTCCGTTACTTGCGCACAGCGTGGACCACGTAAAATTACTCCTTTTTTCATACCATCTGCTTTAGTTAATATGCTTGGTGGGATTATTTCAATCGAGCATGGATTACAAGGACCAAATATCTCATGCGTAACTGCTTGTGCAGCAGGAACTCATGCTATAGGCGAAGCTTATAAAAGCATAGCTTTAGGCAATGCAGATAAAATGCTTGTAGTAGGTGCTGAAGCAGCCATTTGTGCTGTGGGTATAGGTGGCTTTGCTGCTATGAAAGCTCTTTCTACTAGAAATGATGATCCAGCTAAGGCTTCAAGACCATTTGATAAAGAAAGAGATGGTTTTGTAATGGGTGAGGGTGCTGGTGCTTTAGTGTTTGAAGAGTATGAGGCTGCTAAAAAGCGTGGAGCTAAAATTTATGCTGAGTTGGTAGGTTTTGGCGAAAGTGCAGATGCACATCATATCACTTCACCTACTTTAGAAGGGCCATTGCGTGCTATGAAAAAAGCCTTAAAAATGGCAGGAAATCCAAAAGTAGATTATATTAATGCACACGGAACTTCTACTCCAGTAAATGATAAAAATGAAACAGCAGCTATTAAAGAACTTTTCAAAGATCAAATTCCTTTAGTTAGTTCTACAAAAGGTCAAACAGGCCATTGTTTGGGTGCTGCTGGTGCTATTGAAGCTGTTATTTCTTTAATGGCACTTGATCAAGGTGTATTACCGCCAACTATCAATCAAATCGTAGCAGATGAAAATTGCGATCTTGACTATATACCAAATGCTGCAAGAAAAAGCGAAGTTAATGTTGTAATGAGCAATTCTTTTGGTTTTGGTGGAACAAATGGTTGTGTGATTTTCAAAAAAGTAGATTAATATGGCTTCTTATTTAGATTTTGAAAAAAATATTCAGCAAATTGATGAAGATTTAGCAAATGCTAAAATCAAAGGTGATGATGAAGCAGTAAAAATTTTAGAAAAAAACCTTGAAAAAGAAACTCAAAAAGTTTATAAAAATTTAAGCGATTACCAACGCTTACAGCTTGCAAGACATCCTGATCGTCCTTATGCGCTTGATTATATTCAAGCTATACTAAGTGATGCTTATGAAATTCATGGTGATCGTGCTTTTAGAGATGATCCTGCTATTGTGTGTTATGCAGGTTATATAGGTGGGAAAAAAATTATTGTTATAGGTGAGCAAAAAGGTAGAGGTACTAAAGATAAACTTCATAGAAATTTTGGTATGCCTCATCCTGAAGGTTATAGAAAAGCTCTAAGAGTAGCAAAAATGGCTGAAAAATTTGACATACCGGTATTGTTTTTAATAGATACTCCGGGTGCTTACCCAGGAGTGGGCGCTGAAGAGCGTGGTCAAAGTGAGGCTATAGCTAGAAATTTATACGAGTTAAGTGCCCTTAAAACAATTACTATAGCAGTAGTTATAGGTGAAGGTGGAAGTGGTGGTGCTTTGGCTATAGGAGTAGCTGATAAACTTGCTATGATGAAAAATTCAGTTTTTTCTGTGATTTCACCTGAGGGTTGTGCTGCTATTTTATGGAATGATCCATCAAAAAGTGAAGCTGCTGCTAAAGCCATGAAAGTAACTGCTGATGATTTAAAAACTCAAGGTTTAATAGATGATGTTATCGAAGAGCCAATGAGTGGAGCTCATAGAGATAAAGAAAACGCGATTAAAAATTTAAGTGATTATATCTTAAAAGCTATAGAAGAGTTAGAACAATACGATAAACGCGAATTAGCCGCATTAAGAATGCAAAAAATCTTTAAATTTGGTGCTTTTGCTGAATGATTTGCATTTTTATGCAAATTTCAACTTTTTTTAAAAAAACTATTGTATAATTACAACTTCAATTCAGTGGTTGGATAGCTCAGTCGGTAGAGCAGCAGACTGAAAATCTGCGTGTCGGCAGTTCGATTCTGCCTCTAACCACCATCTTCATTTTCTATTATAAAAATCATCTAATTTTTGAAGTTCGTTTTCACTAAATCCTGCTTGTATTCTAGCTGTTTTATTATATACTTTTCCTAAAAGATTAAATTCTTTATATTTGGCACAAAGATCCATATAATCATCATTTTCATTTTTTGCATAATTCCACCAAAAATCTCCTTTATTTACATGTTTAATCTCATCATTTAATATAATGGTAAAAATTTCACCAAATAAACTTTTTATAGGATGATTAGTTGTGTTTAATTTTTCTAAGACAAAAGGATTGGCATCAAGTCCTTTTGCTTCAAGTCCTCTATGCACTATGCCCATTCTGTGAGCAAGATTATCTTTGGTTAAAAATAAGGCTTTTTCAAGATTATCATGGGCATAGAAATCTCCATATTTAAAACCAAGTTCATTTAAAGTTTTTTCTAAAAGTAAAAAATGCTTAATTTCCTCATCAGCTACCTCAAGCCAATCTTGATAAAATTTCAATGGCAAATTTTTAAATCTATAACTAGCATCTAAGGCCAAATTTATAGCACTATATTCTATATGTGCAACTGAATGTAATATTTTAGCTAAAGATAAAGTACTATTTGCTTCTTTTGGACGCCTTATTTTCATAGGATGAAGGATTTTAACTTGTGAGTTTTCACAAATGATCGCTTCATGTGAATGATTAAAATCATACAAATTAGATTTAAAATTTTCATAAAATTCATTAAATAATTCAATCTTTTTGAAAATATCTTTGTGATATAAAATTTTTTCTAATTCTTTAAAGAAATTTCTTTTCATTTTTAAACCTTGTTAAATATTATATAAGATAAAAAAGTATAATATAAAAATTTTGAAAATTTAAAAAGGTTTGCTAAAAATATGTTTAATGTCATACATGCTCTTTTTTTTAGAGAGTTAAAGACAAGATTTGGTATTAATAAATATTTGGGCTATTTTTGGGTAATCGGAGAGCCTATGATGGTAGTTTTGGTAATCACTTCTATTATAACAGCTATTAGAGAATTTCATCATCAAATCATGCCTGAAGGTGTTTCTATCTTTTTGTTTTTAGCAGTAGGAATTATACCTTTTTTTATGTTTAGAAGTATTATTACTCAGCTTTTAAATGGTATAGGATCAAATTTAACTCTTTTTGCTTATAAGCCTATTCGCCCTATACATGTTTTTATTGCAAGAGCATTGCTTGAGTTTTGTATTTATTTTACTATTTTTATTTGTGTAATGTTTTTAGCAGGTTGGTTTTTACATATGCAAGTTATACCTAAGCATTTTTTAGAAGTGATGTTTTCGCTTTTTTTGCTTGTGGTGTTTGGTTTTGCTATGGGAATGTGTTTTGCTATAGCAGGACATTTTGCAGAGCCTTTAAAAATGGCTTTAAATTATTTAAATATAGTTTTATATTGGACGGCTTTGGTGGTATTTCCTATATGGATAGTTCCAAAACCTATTTTAGACATTTTATATTACAATCCACTTTTACATATTATGGAACTTTTAAAATATAATTTTTTTCAAAATTACCCATTACTTGATGATTATAATTACTATTATCCTATTGCATGTTTAAGTGTGATTTTGTTTTTGGGATTGTTTTTTTATTATTTTACTAGAGAAAAGTTGATAGCAGTGCGATGATAAAATTAGTTAATTTAACCAAATCTTTTCCTTTACGCAATGGTGGAAGGCATTATGTTTTTAAAAACTTAAGTTTTGAATTCCCTGAAAATTGCAGTATAGGTTTAATGGGGCGCAATGGTGCTGGAAAATCAACCTTAATGAAACTTTTAAGTGGCTCCTTACTTCCTGATAGAGGTAAGATTATTACTAATAAAAAATTATCTTGGCCTCTAGGTTTGGCAGGTGCATTTCAACATAGACTTTCAGCAAGAGATAATGCACGCTTTGTAGCTAGAGTATATGGTTATAAAGGAAAGGCTTTAGAAGAAAAGATTAAATTTATGGAAGATTTTGCTGAGCTTGGTAAATTTTTTGATGAGCCTATGAATACTTATTCAGCAGGTATGAGTGCTAGAATATCTTTTGGCTTAAGTATGGCTTTTGATTTTGATTATTATTTAATTGATGAAGCAGGTGCTGTGGGAGATCCTAAATTTAGAGAAAAAAGCTCTAAAATCTATAAAGAAAAATTAAGTAGGTCAAAAGTTATCATGGTTTCGCATAATGTAGCTGAAATTAAACAATGGTGTGATAAAATTATATTCATGCAAGATGGACAAGCTACTATATATGATGATGTAGATGAGGGTATAGCGGTGTATCAAGGAAAAATAAATGCAAAATGAATTATTAAAAAAACTTAAAAATTTAGAAATATTTAATTCTTTTAAAATAGTATTGATTTTAATGGTATTTGTTGTATTTTATTATATTTTTATAGCAGCAAATCGCTATGTGAGTGAAAGTGTTTTAAGTGTGAAATCAACCACAGGAGATAGCGGGGCTATTACTGGAATTGCCGCATTTTTGACTAATAATTCTTTTTCAAGTGAGGATATTAATTATTTAAAATCTTATATTCATTCTTTAGATATGTTAAATATCTTAGAAGAGAAAGTTCAAATTCGTGAGTTATATCAAAAACAAAAACTTGATTTTTTTTATAATATTTCTTCATCAGCCAATCAGGAAGAGTTTTTAAAGTATTATCAAAACCGTGTTAAAATTACTCAAGAAAACTCAGCTAATGGGCTTTTGCGTGTAGAAGTTGAAGGTTTTGATCCACAAAGTGCACATTTGATAGCTTCAACTATAGTTAAAGAAAGTGAAAAATTTATCAATGAAATTTCACACAAAGCCGCAAGAGATCAAATGCAATTTGCTGAAGAAGAACTTTTGCAGTTTAAAAAAAGATATCAAAAGGCTAAAGATGAGCTTTTAGCTTTTCAAAACAAATATGGAGTATTTGATCCACTCAAACAAGCAGAAGGGACCTTAAAACTCATAGCTGAACTTGAATCAAAAATAGCAGCCAAAGAAGCTGAGCTTTTAATGATGCAAAGTTATATAAACGATAATGCACCACAAATTGTTACTATAAAAAGTGAAATCACAGCCTTAAAAAAACAACTTCAAAAAGAAAAATCCAAAGTTTCATCGCCAAAATCCTCTCAAAAACTCAACGATCTTGCAGCTAAATTTCAAGATCTAACCATAGAAGCAGGTTTTGCAGAAAGTGCTTATACAGCTGCATTAAAAGCTTATGAGAGTGCTAGGATAGAAGCTTTAAGAAAGATAAAACAAGTGGTTATAGTGCAAAGCCCAAGTTTACCTCAAAGTGCTAAATACCCAGAAGCTTTATATAATATACTCACGGCTTTTATGATTTTATCTTTGATTTATGGAATTGTTAAATTTATTAAAATGATTATAGAGGAGCATAGATACTAATGAAAAAGATATTTTTACTTTTACTTTTACCTTTGTTTTTATTTTCAGCGGTAGATGTTTCTCAAATTGCAAAAATTCAAAATCAACCATTAGTTCCATCTTTAGAGCCACAAATTATAAATTATGATAATAACCAAAGTGATTTTAATCAAACTCAAATTCCGATAACTAAAGTTTTTGGTGCACATTTATTTAATGGCAATTTTACTAAATTTACCCAACATGTTTACAATCCTGACTATAAACTAGCAGTAGGCGATAGGATTAATGTAAAAATTTGGGGCGCAGTAGAGTTTATACAAACTTTAACAGTAGATTCTCAAGGAAATATTTTTATACCAAAAGTAGGTGCGATTAATCTTTTGGGTGTGAAAAATAGTGCTTTGGTTCAAGTTATTACAAAAGCTATTAATAAAATTTATAAAAGCAATGTCTATGTATATGCGGATATGGATATTTATCAAAATGTATCGGTATTTGTTACAGGAAATGTAAATCAACCAGGTCTTTATCAAGGACTAAGTTCAGATTCTATTATACAGTATTTAGATAAAGCTAGTGGAATTAATTTGGAATATGGTAGTTTTAGAGATATTCAAATTTTAAGAGATAATAAAGTCATTAAAAAAGTAGATTTATATGACTTCTTACTTAAAGGTCGACTTGATCTTTTTCCTTTTAGAATGGGCGATGTGATCTTAGTGGGTAGTGTGCAAAAGTATGTTTTTGTAGAAGGAGATGTGCAAAAACCTTTTAGATTTGAGCTCAGTAATGATATTTTAAATTTAGAAGATATAGCCAAAGTTGCAGGAGCTAAGCCTATAGTAACTAATGCTGTGGTAAAAAGCTATAGAGATGATCATAAATTACACGTAGATGCGTATAGTAAAAAGCAGTTTTTAGGTGTGAAGTTATACAATGGTGATGAGATAGAGTTTAGACCTGATTATACTGCGCAGAATATTAGTATTAGTATAGAAGGTGAGCATAGCGGTTTGCACTCGGTGGTGATAAAAAAAGGCACAACTTTAGCCGAACTTGCTAAAATGATTACAGTTAACGATCAATCAAACATCAATGCCTTACAGGTTTTTAGAAAAAGTGTAGCAGCTACCCAAAAACAACTTATAGAAGCCCAACTTAAAGAGCTTGAAACACTAGCTCTAACAAGCTCTTCGGTCAATGCTGAGCAAGCTAACATTAGAGCTACTCAAGCTAAGACGATTTTAGAATTTATTGCACGCGCAAAACAAGCCCAACCAAAAGGACAAATCGTTATAGACAATGTCAAAGCGTATAATTCTATAGTATTAGAAGAAGGTGATGTAGTAAATGTACCTAGTAAAAATAATCTTGTTTTAGTTCAAGGTGAGGTTTCTATACCAGGTGCATTTGTATATATGGATAAAGAAAAACTAAGATATTATATCAACCTAGCAGGTGGCTTTAGTGATAGGGCAGATATATCAAGAGTTTTAGTAATCAATGCTAATGGTAAAGCAACTAAATACAGCGGTAGAAGCTCAGCAGATATCAAAGCGGGAGATTCTATTTTAGTTTTACCAAAAGTAGATAGTCAAAATCTCCAAATTTTTAGCATGTTAACACAAATTTTATATCAAATAGCTATTGCAACTAATGTAGTGTTAAATATATAGGAATTTAGATGAGCCAAATAGATGCGATTAAAATAGCCAAAGAAGTTTTTGAGATAGAGTCAAAAACGATTTTAGATTTATGTGATAATTTAGATGAAGATTTTAATAAAGCCATCGAGTTGATTTTATCTATCAGAGGTAGATGTGTAGTAAGCGGTATGGGTAAATCAGGCCATATAGGGGCTAAGATAGCTGCAACCTTAGCTAGCACAGGTACCCCGAGTTTTTTTATGCATCCAGGTGAAGCTTTACATGGGGATCTTGGTATGCTTACAAGCGAGGATGTACTTTTGGCTATTTCAAATTCAGGAGAAACTGAAGAGGTTTTAAAACTCATACCAGTGATTAAAAAAAGAAAAATTCCTTTGATCGTCATGGCGGGAAATCAAAACTCTACTTTAGCTAAGCAAGCAGATATTTTTATAAACATAGCAGTAAAAAAAGAAGCTTGCCCACTCCAGCTTGCTCCTACTTCTTCTACCACGGCTACTTTAGCGATGGGTGATGCTATAGCAGTAGCTTTGATGAGAGCAAGGAATTTTAGACCTGATGATTTTGCTTTATTTCACCCAGGAGGAAGTTTAGGTAGAAAGCTTTTAACTAGGGTGAGTGATTTGATGGTGTCAAATAATCTACCTATGGTAAACCCTGAGAGTGAATTTAATGAGTTAGTTGATGTGATGACTAGTGGCAAATTAGGACTTTGTATAGTACTTGAGAATGAAAAACTAGTTGGAATCATCACAGATGGAGACTTAAGAAGAGCTTTAAGGCCAAACGGTAAGCCAAGATTTGATTTTAAAGCTAAAGAAATCATGAGTGAAAAACCTAAAACTATAGAAGCAAGTGCTATGGCAAGTGAGGCAGAAGAGCTTATGCTAAAACATAAAATCAAAGAAATAGTTGTCACTCAAGATGAAAAAATAGTAGGCATTATACAACTTTATGCGATAGGAAATGTGTGAAACTTTCTATTATTATACCTTTTGGTTTAAGCAAAGAAAGAATTTATATAAAAGATCGTGTTGTTCAAAAAGCATGTGAGTTTAAAAGTGATGATAGGGTTGAATATATTTTTGTTGAAGGATATTCTTCTTTAGAAAATGATTTAAAGTGTATCATCGAAGAAAATGGGCATATTTATCTTAAAGATGAAAGACAAAAAGATTTCTTCTCTCAAGGAAAATGTCGTAATCTAGGTGCATCTTTTGCAAATTCAGATGTAGTGATGTTTTTAGATGTAGATTGTTATTTTTCTACAAGAACTCTTGAGTTAATTTTACAGCTTATAGATATAAAAAATATCGCGCAAAATATTAATGAGTTTTTAGTACTTCCTGTTGTTTATCTTAGTAAAGAAGGCAGTGAGTTTATTTATACACAAGAAAAAGATTTATGGGATGGTTTGATTAAAAATGATTTAATTAGCGGAAAAAGAGAGTGGATTAAGTATTTTTCTTTAAGCTCTAGTTCTTTAGTTTTAAATAAACATAAATTTCTATCTTTAGGTGGAAATAATGAAGCATTTATAGGTCATAGCTATGAAGATCATGATTTTTACGCAAGATTGTTATTTGAAACAACTTCTTTTAAAAAAATGCCAAAAAAGTTATGTTATGATGAGGGAAGTTGGAATATAAAAGAATTTAAAGGCTTTAGAACTTGGTTTTCTTTGCTTGGTTATGAGGCGAGTTTTCATGGTGTTTATATGTATCATTTTTATCATGATGAGCCAAATCAAAATAACTACATGGGGAATAGATTTCAAAATCACAGAAAATTTTATAATAATTTAAAAAATTTAAAAGACTATAGCATACCACCACTTCAAGATAAGATAGTGATAAATAAAAATATTTTATTACTATGTAATAATGACAAATTGATACTTAATTCAATAAAAGATGTGAGTGTTTATCTTGGTAAAATACAAAGTAAAGGTGAAAATTTTTTCTTCAATGAAGGTGAATTTAATAGCAATGAATTTTTAAATTTCATTCAAGAAAATCATATTGAATGTGTATTATTTCCAAACCCATATGGTAATGAAAAGAGATTAATTATCTATGAATTTGTAAAAAATAATGATCTTAAATTTATTTGTTATGATAGAGGCGCTTTACCCGATAGTTGGTTTTTTGACACCAAAGGATTTAATTATGATTCTTCTACTTATAAAGAAGAAAATTGGAATAAAAAATTAACTATAGAAGAAATTAATGAATGTAAAGAGTATGTAAATAAAGTCTTAAATGAAGATAACTTTTTAGAAAAACAAGAAAAAAGAAATCCTGAAAAGCTAAAAAGCAAATTAAATGCAAAAGATAAAAAAATAGTTTTTGTTCCCTTGCAGGTTGAAAATGATACAGTGGTAAAATATTTTACTTATACACCTTTTGAATATAGTAATTTTTTAGAAATTATCAATGAAGCAGCAAAACAATTAGAACATAGTCATGTTTTTTTAATTAAGAAACACCCTTTAACTTGTAAAATCGATAAAACAAGTTATGATTTACTAGTTTTTGCAGAAGATGATACAAATATTATTGATTTGCTTGATATGTGTGATGTAGTATTGACTTTAAATTCTGGTGTGGGGGTTTATGCTATGATGATGAATAAACCTTGTATTAATTGTGCATTTGCTTTTTATGCTATTAATGGAGTTAATTATCAAGCGTTAAATAAAGATGAATTATTAAAGTATTTAAAAAGTGATTTAAGTGTTGATTATGAAAAAGTTATAAGATTTATATATTATCTTAAAAACAATGTGTATAGTTTTGGAAAATCCAAGTATAAAGTAGTTCAAAAAAATAACAGAATTTATTCTAAGGTACATGAAACGAAATATTATTGTATTAATATAGGTTTAAAGAATTATTTAAATGTCAAAAATATAAATAAAACTCATTATAATTTAAAGTCCTTAATTTATAAACCGTATATTAATGAAATTAACCATGCAGGTATCATGGTAAAAACATTTAATTTGATTTTCCCAGATTTTATAAAATTAAGAATTATGCATACTAGGTTTTATAAGCTTTTTAGAAAGTTAGTGTATAATCCAAAAAAATTTATAAATGATTTTTATCTTAAGAGAACGAATTATGAAAAAAACAATTAAAATGAGATTTGTTGATTGGTATTTACAAGATAATGAGGAAAATTTTTACAATCATTACTTGATAAAGATATTACAAGAAAGATATGACATTGTTTATAGTGATAAACCTGATTATATTATATATAGTGTTTTTGAATTTAATAGACATGTAAATTACGATTGTATAAGAATCTTGTTTACGGAAGAAAATAGAAGAACAAATTGGAATATTGCAGATTATGGAATAGATTTTGATTATATGAATTTTTCTGATAGGCATATTAGAGTCCCATTTCAGTTTTTATGGCTGCAAGATGATATGAATTTTGCTCAAAAAAAGCATATATATTACACAGGTAGTAATTATAAAAAAAGAGATAAATTTTGCGCATATTTAATTACAGATCCAGGTAGACCAGAGTGGACACCTAGAGATAAATTTATAGATATGCTTTCATTATATAAGCATATTGATTCTGGTGGCAGGTATCGTAATAATATTGGTGGACCAATAGGTAATCGATACGGAGAGGATTTTAATGTAACAAAGAGAAAATGGCTTCAAGATTATAAATTTAACATATGTTTTGAAAATTCAAGTGCACCAGGTTATACATCAGAAAAACTATTTCAAGCTTTTTCTGCAGGATGTATACCAATTTATTGGGGTGATACTAGTTTAAGATGTGGTTTGGGTTTAGAGGAAAAAGTATCTTGCAATTTTGAGATCGATCAACGCATTCCAAAAATTCCTGAGAGTTTGTTGGAGTACAAAATCAATCCAAAAGCATTTGTTAATGCACATAATTTCAGTACTTGGTCTGAGTTAGTTGAAGAAATTAAAAGAATTGATCAGAATGATGATTTGTATTTAGAAATGCTAAAAGAGCCTATTTTTTTATCAGATTTTGATGCTGTAGAATATTCAAAAAAGAAAATATTTGATTTTTTTGATAATATATTTAATCAAAATCTTGAATGTGCTCTAAGAAGAGGTAAGGGGGCTCATATTAGTTTTGAATTACGAGATAAGAAAAAATGTTCTGCTGATTACAATAATGAATTA